>JAZOBP010000061.1:0-10214 GCA_045596065.1 Lawsonibacter sp.
GGCTCACAGAACGACATGGCTACGATCCGACTTCCTTAAAGGCCTCGTCATCCTCACCGATAACAAGGCTGTCACCAATGCTGTTGAGGTAGGCACGGAAGGGGTCAAGGTTGACATCGGGGTCATTTTTACGCACGATAAAGACCGTGTCGAAGGCAAAGGTGATCTCCTCGTCGGCCAAAGCGCTGAACTCGGCCTTTTCGTTGGGCTCCTGACCGTCCTCCTCCACCTCCGGGATAGGCAGACCGCGCATCTGGTCCAGCATGCCCTGCAGAATGACCAAAAAGCCCTTGCCGCCGGCATCCACCACGCCGGCCTTCTTGAGGACGGGGTTCTGGTTGATGGTGTCGTCCAAAGCTTCCTGACCGCTGGCAATGGCAGCCTCCAGCACCGCCTCGATGGCGGCGTCCTCCCGTGCCTTGCCCGCAGCACCGGCCGCGGCCAGACGGGAGACGGTAAGGATGGTGCCCTCGGCGGGCTTCATAACCGCCTTGTAGGCTGCGGCCACGCCGTAGTCAAGGGCGATGGCCAGATCTCGGCCGTCGATGGTCTGCTTGTCCTTTACGCCCTTGGCAAAGCCGCGGAACAAAAGGGAGAGAATCACGCCGGAGTTGCCTCGGGCGCCGCGCAGCAGAGCGCTGGCCACAGCAGAAGCGGCGCTGCTCACGCTGTCGTGGGATTTCTTTTTCATCTCGGCAGAGGCCGCAGAGATGGTCAGACTCATATTGGTGCCCGTGTCGCCGTCGGGGACGGGGAACACGTTCAGGTCGTTGATGGGCTGCTTCTGCAGATTGATGGCTGCAGCGGCGTGGATGATCATCCGCTGAAATACCGCTGCGTCAATAGTCTGTATCATAGCGATAGATTCCTTTCTGTTGTGTATGCGCTTACAGGCGCATAGCATCCACGCACACGTCCACGTCCTTGACCTCAAAGCCGGTCATTTTGCTGACGGTGTAGCGCACCTCACTCATAATGGAACGGCTGACAGCCACAAGATTGACGCCGTTTTCTACGATAATGTGCAGCTCCACGGACACGGTGCCGTCCTCGTTGTAGGACACCTGCACGCCCTTGGCCATGGACTCACGCTTAAGCAGATGGATCAGGCCGTCGGCAGCGGAACGCACCGCCATGCCCTTGACGCCGTAGCAGCTGGTGGCCACTGCGCCGGTGATGTTGGAGAAAACCTCGCCGCTGACACGGATCTCGCCCTTTTCGTTTTGCAGTTTCATTGTGATACCCTTCCTTTCTGTGGGCATTAAACATGCTTGTTCATTATGCATTATATTCTATTATAGTTGAAATTACAAGAAAAAATTGAGCACCGCCCGTCCCGGTGCTCAATCGTATCAGTCGTATCAAAATCCCCTGATCCGGGCCAGACGCCGGGGTGCGATCTTTTCCCGGCACGCCGGAGTACGGTACAGGGCAGTCAGCAGCACACTGCCAAACACATAGCAGGCCAGCAGCTCTCCCAGCCCTACCATCGCCCCATTGAGTACAAAGGCGCCCCAGAAGGCCGGGCCGCCCCCCACCTGAGCAAAGGCGATCTCGCCGCCCACAATGACGGCGTTGCAGATCACCGGGGGCAGCGGGGCAAGCCAGCGGTTGTTCAGCCGTCCGGTCCATACCGCCGCCAGCAGAGTGGCCAGCGTCCCAAAGATCAGATCCAGCATATAGGGTGAAAAAAGGTTGGCAAGGATGCACCCCACCGTCAGGCCGGGGATGGCCGCCGGAAAGAAAAAGGGCAGCACGGTCAGCGCCTCCGCCACACGCACCTGGATCGGGCCGTACTGGCCGGGCAGGTACAGGGTCAGTCCTGCGTACACCGCCGCCAGAACGGCAGCAAAGGTAAGCTCCCGGATGGTCATGCGCTTCATAGGTATTCCTCCCATTTTTTGTTTAGAGAACGGCACAGGCCGAACGAACGCAAAGCACATATTTCAGCAGATGCGACAGCGAAACGCACTGCCGATCATGCTCCGGGTTGGGCGCATGGCCGGGTCGTTTTCCCTCCGACTTGGGACACAAACAGCAAGCTCCGCTTGCCCGGTTTGTATCCCTCGCTTCGGTCCAAACTCCCCTATGCGCCTACCCTGCGCACTTTACGCTTGGACGAGGTGTGGAAACTCGTCAGGGAGGAGTATAGCACAGTCGGCTCTTTTTCGAAAGACTTTTTTGCCGCAGCGTTGAATTGTTCATAATTTTGGCGTATAATCCTATGCATACTTAGAATGGGGTGGTGGGGCTCTCCTCCCTCTCATACCCGGAAAGGCAGTTTCAAGTGAGCATTAAACAACTATTTTCCGCCAAGGACATGACGCAGGGCGCCCCTTGGAAGCGCATTGCCGAATTTGCCGTCCCCATGCTGCTGGGCAACATTGCCCAACAGCTGTACAACACCGTGGACTCCATCGTGGTGGGCGAATACATCGGTGACAATGCCCTGGCCGCCGTGGGCAGCGCCGCCCCCATCCTCAACCTGCTGCTGGCTCTGTTTGTGGGCGTGGCCACCGGCGCCGGCATTATCATCTCCCAGCGCTACGGTGCCGGAGACCGGGAGGGTCTTTCCCGTGCCATCGGCAACTGCCTGTCCCTTGCCGCCATCGCCTCTCTGGGCACGATGCTCATCGGCTCGCTGATCGCCCGGCCGCTGCTGGAGCTGCTCCAGACCCCCGCATCCATCATCAACTGGTGCACCGATTATCTGGTCATCTTCTTTTTGGGGGCTGTGGGCTTTACCTTTTACAATATCCTGTCCGGCATCCCGCGCGGCATGGGCGACTCCCTGTCCGCCCTGCTGTTCCTGCTGGTCGCCGCCGCATTGAACACGGTACTGGACATCTGGTTTGTGGCCAAGCTGAACATGGGCGTGGCCGGTGTGTCTCTGGCTACGGTGCTGGCCCAGGCCATCTCCGCCGTCCTTTGCTTTATTAAGCTCATGCGCATGAAGAACGTCTTTGATCTGCGCCCCTGCTACCTGCGTATGCGCAGCGACACCGCCGGACGCATCATCAAGCTGGGCGTCCCCTCGGGCATTACGCAGGGTATTATGGCCGTGGCCATGATGGTGGTGCAGTCTCTGACCAACAGCATGGGCGAGCTGGTCATCGCCTGCAACGTGGTCATCATGCGTGTGGACGGCTTTGCCATGATGCCCAACATGTCCTTCGGTCAGACCATGAGTGTATACGCCGGCCAGAACGTGGGTGCCGGCCGCCTTGACCGGGTGGAAAAGGGCAACAAGCAGGGCCTTGCCATGGCGGTGGGCTTCTCCGCTGTGATCACGCTGGTCTTGCTGCTGTTCGGACACTTCCTGTTTGATATGTTCACCGATACCGCCGAGCTGATGGATCTGGCGGTGCGTATGATGCGTATTCTGGCTGCGGGCTATATCTGTATGGCGGTCACGCAGGTACTGGGCGGCGTCATGCGAGGCTGCGGCGATACCGTCACCCCCATGTGGATCACCATGCTCACCACCATCGTGCTGCGCATCCCCGTGGCCTATGGCCTTGCCTACCTCACCCGCTGCGAGGCCTACCCCAACGGCCGCCCCGAAGCCCTGTTCGGCTCTTTGCTGTTCTCCTGGGCCATGGGTATGGTGCTGTCCGCCGTGGTCTATCGCTACGGCAGCTGGCGCAAGAAGGCCGTCCGGGCTCTGTAAATAAACCAAAACGGGAGGGATCGTCTTGGCTGTGGAAAACGGCGTGTGGATCATGCACGGGCTTGACTGGGACGATCCCAGCCGCATCCGGTCGTGGCAGGAGCTGGTGGACTACGTCAACGAAGTGGGCTTTTTGCCCCTGTTTCAAAACGAGGCTCACGGCTTTTCGGTGGAAGAGAATGTGTCCGACCTGTTTTGGTGGACCGGCGACCCGGAACAGGACCCGTGGGAGTGGAGAGCGCTGATCGCTCACAGCGGCGAGGTCGCCTACGGCAAGTTTTTCGGCGGCAAGGCCGGGTTTATCTCCAGAGAATGGTTCCCCCACTTTGCCAACTGGCGCAGGGACGGCTACGATTTTGACAGCCGCTGGGACGAGGAGCTGGCCAGCATGCGCTGCAAGCGGATCATGGACTGCTTCGGCCTGCAGGAGGAGTGGTTCTCCTTTGCCCTCAAGCAGGCCGCCGGCTTTGGCAAGGGCGGCGAGAAGAACTTCGAGGGCACCGTCACCCAACTGCAGATGCAGGCCTACCTGCTCACCCGTGATTTCCGCCGGCGCATCAACAAAAAGGGCTTTGAGTACGGCTGGGCCATCTCGGTATACTCCACCCCCGAGGCTCTGTGGGGCTATGACCACATCGCCTCGGCCTACACCGCAAGGCCCGAGGTGTCCCGTGAGAAGATCCTCGCTCACATCAAGTCCTGCTTTCCGGACGTGACCGACGGGGAGCTGACACGGGTATTTGCCTGACCAAACAAAAACACGCCCCTTTGACGCAGAAATATCTGTGCCAAAGGGGCGTTATTCTTATACATATCGGGCCGCAAAACTCTCGTGGGGCAGCAGGGTGACGCTCAGGGCATTCCCCCTGCGTTCGAAGGGCTTGGAGGAGACAAGCTCCCGGTCGATCCCTTCCACGGTGATGGTCCGGGGGATCTCCTCCCAGTTGACCAGCAGCAGAGCCCGGTCCCCCAGCCAGAGGGAGGGCTGGCGGTGGTCATCCCGCAGGTAGACGGGACGCACCTCGTCCCCGGCAAGGGCAAAGGCCCGCTCCAGAATGGCGTTGCCCAGCCCGTTGAGCTGGGACATGCGGTCGGACAGGAAGATATTGCCCCCGCATATGGCCACCATGCTGGCCCATGTCTCCGCCTCCAGAGCATTGAACTGGTCGCCGTGACGCCAGATAAGCTTCATGCGGTCTTCCGCCGTCTGCCTGCATCTGGGGGGTGCGGGATAGTCGTTGCGGCTGCTTGTGCTCCATTCGGGCAGCTGGGTGGCCGTCTGCTCCCCACGCACCAGCATAAAGTCCGGGTCGATGCGGGTGGTCCTGTTGTTGTACATCCACGCCCAGGCAATGGAACGGGAGATGGCCTCCACATGGGGAAAGTAGTTATGGATGTCCAGACCCAGCCGCATGGAGGGTACGATGTCGGCCCCGCACTCCAGAGGCACGGAGCAGCCCAGCACCACAGCATCGGGGCCGGTACAGGCTTTGACATCCTCGATCAGCTCAGCAATGATCCCATAGGGCGTGGCTGCAGGATCGTGGAAGGACTTGGCCTGAAGCAGCGGAGCGATATAGTCCATCTTGAACAGACGGAAGCCGGCCTTGTACTGATAGCGGTAGTTGTTGAGGATAAAGGCTCTGGCCTCGGGGTGGGTGGGGTCTATGTAGTAAAGGCGGAGGACCTTGAGCAGTTCTCCATCTCCCCCCCGGCACAGCCAGTCCGGATGCTCCCGAAAAATCGACGCATCCTCCCGGACGCCCACAGGGGCCATCCAAAGGCCGGGTATAAAGCCCTTTTCACGGATCCGGTCGGCAACCGCCTTCAGGCCGCAGGCAAACTTTTCGTTTTCCGTCCACTCGCCCCAGTTCTTCTGCCAGCCGTCGTCAATGACGATATAGTCCAGCTGATGGGCAAAGGACAGGCGGCTGAGGGCGTCAATGTTTTCAAACACGTCCTCCGCTGTCACCTTGTCCAGATAATAGTCCCAGCTGTTCCAGCCGGTAAGCTTGGGCATGGGGAAGCGGCTTTGGGGCAGCAGGTCCCGATACACCGTAAACAGCTCATCGAGGGTGGTGTCAAAATTCACATAAGCACGCTCGGTGACAAGCTGCTTTTGCCCCAGCATGCCCTTGGTGTACTCCGTCTTGACCCGGAACACAAACCGACCGTCGGGCTGCTTGTCCGCCACAGCGGAGCATACGTTGAGAAACGGGGCGACCCCCGCCATAATCACGCCCCGGCCATCCAGCGTGGGATAGAGGCCCACGGCGGTCTCGCAGTATTCCTGCTGCGTCCCAAGCTCATGGGCAAAGCGGATCTCGTTATCGGTGGACTCTCTGCCCAGCAGGGTGATGTGGTCGGTGGCACGGGGCACGCCCATGTCCACCGCCACGCTGTCTATGCGCAGGATATTCAAAGGCTCGGCAGAGGACACCGCCAGCTCAATGAGCAGGCCGCCCCGGTGGGCCGTGTGCGTCCACACCACATCCACATGTTCGATCTTCGTCCTGTAAACGGTGACCTCGCCCGTCACCTCAGCGCTCAGCCGGTCGGCGGGGCAAAACACGGTGCGGTCCGAAAAATAGATCTGAAAGCCCAGCTTCATAAAATGCGCCTCTTTCCCTTCAGAATGTCCGGATAAGCAAAAATCGACAAGGCTCCCGTGGAACCTTGTCGATTTTGGTGCGGCTGACGGGAGTCGAACCCGTACGCCCGTGGGGCACCAGCACCTCAAGCTGGCCAGTCTACCAATTCCAGCACAGCCGCAAAGCAAGCCCTTCAAAGACTGCCCTGCTATTATAATGGCCTTATTCGGATTTGTCAACGAGATTTTTTCTTTCCTACGGGAAAAATCACATTTTCCAGTCCCATGGCACACATAGCCCCTAAATAGACGCCCAGCCCCAGCAGGGCGGTCAGCCCGATCTGCGTCCAGTCCGAGGCCCCGGCACGGCTCAGCACCCCCAGCAGCACACTCGCCGTCTGCCGGCACAGCACCCCGGCCAGCAGCGGGCCGCCCCACGCCCTCCACAAGCCCAGATGCAGACCCGTGTACCGCCACACCGCCCACAGGGCCAGCACCATACCCAGCACCGAGGAGACCACCATGCCCGTCACAAAGCCGTCCATGCCGCCCCCCGAACGCCCCATGGCAAGGGCAGTCACCCCCAGCTGCACCACATCACACACCAGCGCAATGGCGGCGGAGACCCCCTGCTTCTCCATCCCGTTGAGGGCACCGGAGAGCACCGATTGGACGGCCGCACACACCAGCGACAGGGCCAGCGGGGTCAGGTAACGCTCCGTCTGGGTCTGGGCAAACAGCAGCCTGCCCAGCCGTCCCCCCACCACGCTCATCAGAGCCATGCAGGGCAAAATAAGGGCACACACCGTCTCCAGCGCACGGCAGATGTCCCGCCGCACCCCGTCCATGCGGCCCAGCGCACAGCTGCGGGCCACCCGGGGCACTAAAATCAGGTTGACTGCGCCCAGAAAGAGCATGGGCATGGACAGCATGGGCAGGGTCATGCCGCACACCACCCCAAAGGCCGCCATAGCCTCCCCCCGCTCCATGCCCGAAGCCACCAGCCATTTGGGCACCATGGCGGCGTTGACGGCGTTCATGAGGTTGCCCAGCAGGGCGGTGAGGGTGACGGGAGCGGCTATGGAGGCCATACGTGGGTACAGCCGACCCGGACGCTCCCCCGGCCCGCTGTCCCCCAGCCGGGCCATCTCCCGGCGGAAAAGCCCCACCAGCACACTGGCGGAAAACACCTCGCACAGCACCATGCCCGTGACGATCAGACCCACGGTGCGCTCGGGGTTCTGGGGCAGAAAGACCACCAGCAGGCCCAGCACCGCCCCGGTGCGGATAAACTGCTCCAGCAGCTCCACCACCGCCGGGGCACGCACCCGGCCCGTGCCGTAAAAGAAATGTTTATGGAGGTTTTCCACCCCCGTCAGGGCCACACAGGGTACCAGCAGCACCAGCCCCAGCTGGGTGCGGGCGTCGCCCAGCAGATACACGGAGATGGGGTCGTACAGGGCCACGGTCAGCGCCCCGAGGGGCACCAGCACCGCCCCGAACAGCACCAGACTGCGCCCCACCGTCTGCCGCACAGCCCGTCCGTTGCCCAGGGCCAGATACTTGGCCGACAGGGTGGACACCGCCGCCGTCAGCCCCGTGGCGGTGAGGGACATGAGCACGGCATACACCGGCATCACCAGCTGATATAGGCCCATGACCTGCGCCCCCACCAGCCGGGACAGACCCACCCGATAGAAAAAACTCAGCACCTGAGACAGGGCACTCAGCACCGTCAAAAACACCGCATTGCTCCCCGCAGATACCCCATCCAGACGCACCCGGACATCTCCCCCTTCCCCGGTACAGAACTTGTTCCATCCCTATTCCCTGTCCGGGGCAAGTATGCGTTTTTTGCGGTTATTGACAAAAAATTGGCACATCTTCACTTTCCTGTTTTGGCTGCTTGAACAGCAGAAAAAAGAGGCATATAGTTATATTGGCGCAGGTTTGGCGCCAAACTTAACATTTTTAGCGGGAGGTAGTTTATATGCCTTTTGTTGAACTGGAACAGCGGGACCACGTGGGCCTCATCACCATTAACCGTCCTGAGGTGCTCAACGCCCTGAACCTGCAGGTTCTGGACGAACTGGACGCCATGCTGGACAAGGTAGAGGACAACAAAGACATCTTTGTGCTGGTCATCACCGGCGCCGGACGTGCCTTTGTGGCAGGTGCCGACATCGGCGAGATGGCCAACTTCAGTGCCTCCGAGGCCAAGACCTTCAGCCGTCACGGAAACAGCATCATGCTGCGTCTGACCCGTTTCCCCCGTCCCGTCATCGCCGCCGTCAACGGCTATGCACTGGGCGGCGGCTGTGAGCTTGCCATGAGCTGCGACATCCGCATCGGCAGCGATAAGGCCAAGTTCGGCATGCCCGAGGTGGGTCTGGGCATCACCCCCGGCTTTGGCGGCACCCAGCGTCTGGCCCGTATGGTGGGTATGTCCACCGCCACCGAGCTGGTGCTCACCGGCCGCACCATTGATGCGCAGGAGGCCCTGCAGATCGGCCTGATCAACCACCTGTATCCTGCCGACCAGCTGCTGGACAAGGCCATGGAGCTTGCCCAAATCATTGCCTCCAAGCCTCAGGTGGCTGTGCGTCAGGCCAAGCAGGCCATCCGCATCGGCACCCAGATCGACATGAGCTCCGCCATCGCCTTTGAGTCCGAGGCCTTCGGCCTGTGCTTCTCCACCGAGGATCAAAAGGACTCCATGCAGGCCTTCCTCAACAAGGAAAAGATCGAAGTCCATAAAAATCGCTGATTTGCCCAAAGCTCACGCCCCGTGTCTGCCCGAACAGCCACGGGGCGCAGCCATAATGTTATAAAAAAGCCTCTGTTCTGCCCAAATTCCCAAACTTTTGCACTTTCTTCAATTTCCCGTGCGAAAAACTGTGCATTTTGACAGTATTCTTCACCTTGCACTGGACAAAGAAACCAGATATAATTTACTAAGGTGACAATACTGCCATAGTGTCAGCCTTTTGCAGCACGCAACCCGGAGGTCCGTTCCCCTCGGTTGCGATTTTTCCTGTTCGCACCTGTTAAATCTGTAACAAGTTGACGCATAAGCAGAAAGGATGTCATTAAAAATGAAAAACATCGTAGTCATCGGCGGCGGCGCCATGGGTCTTGATATCGCCACGGTTTTTGCCCGCACCGGTCACACCGTCACCGTGCGTGAGATCAGTCAGGAGCTTGCCGACCGGGCCGCAGCCCGTCTGGAGGCCTCCCTTGCCAAGCTGGTCTCAAGAGAAAAGATGACCGCCGAGAAAAAGGCCCAGATCCAGTCCGCCATGACCTTTACCACCGACATGGGCGCAGCTGCCAATGCCGATCTGGTGATCGAGGCTGCGGTGGAAAAGCTGGAGGTCAAGCAGGCCATCTTTGCCGAGCTGGACGGCATCTGCCCCGCTCACACCATTTTGGCCACAAACACTTCTTCCATCTCCATCACCGCCATTGCCTCGGCCACCAAGCGGCCGGACAAGTTCATCGGCATGCACTTCTTCAACCCCGCCACGGTGATGAAGCTTGTGGAGGTCATCCGGGGCGCACACACCTCACAGGAGACCTTCGATGCGGTGTTCCAGCTGTCCCGTGACATTGAGAAGGAGCCCGTTGAGGTGGCCGAAGCCCCCGGCTTTGTGGTCAACAAGATTCTCATCCGCATGATCAACGAGGCCATCGGCCTTGTGGAGACCGGGGTGGCCAGCGTGGAGGGCATCGACACCGCCATGAAGCTGGGCGCCAACCATCCCATGGGCCCTCTGGCTCTGGGCGATCTGGTGGGTCTGGACGTGGTGCTGGCCATTATGGACACCCTGTACGCCGAGACCGGCGACAGCAAGTACCGTGCCGCCCTGCTGCTGCGCAAGATGGTGCGCGGCGGTCTGCTGGGCCGCAAGAGCGGCAAGGGCTTCTAAAGTCGGATCGTAGCCATGTCGTTCT
>JAZOBP010000062.1:0-7602 GCA_045596065.1 Lawsonibacter sp.
TCAGGGATGGCGGACCAGTCGGGGGTGCCGCTGACACGGGTGATGGTGTAAGTTTTCATAGGTGGGTCTCCTTGTTCAGCCGAAAATCATCCGGCCGTAGTGGTCGGGGGTGTGGAAGGTGAAGCTGTCCTCGGCGTAGGGCAGGCGGTTCCAGGTCAGCCAGTGGGGGGTGGCAGACAGGTCGCCGCACTTGGAGCAGTTGGCCCGCATGGCCTTGCCGGGAGCGGGGTCAAAGTCGGGGAAGAACCGGCGGATGAAGCTGTAGGGCACCTGGTAGGTCAGCTCCCAGCCGTCGGCGGTCTGGGTGGTAACAGGGTCAAAGCAGTCGCCCTCCTCAGGTACCAGACGCACGAGGTCGGGGATGCAGGTGCCGAAGCCCAGATAGCGGCAGCGGTTGAAGTTGTACTCGATGTTAAAGTACCGCCGGTCACCCTCTACGGGGCAGACGAAGAACTCCAGACAGCTGTCCTCGCAGATCTCGTCCAGCAGGCCGGTGAGCTCCCGGCGGATGTTGGGCTCGGTGGCCCACTGACGCACCAGCAGAGCCTCGTCGTTGTAGGCTACCTGCGTCCATGCCCGGACAGGGGTATCCTCCAGAGCGTGGCGGTAGGTCTCGGTGATCTCCAAAGTGGGGATGGCGGACCAGTCGGGGGTGCCGTTGACACGGGTCACGGTATATGTTTTCATAATCAAACCTCTTTCTCTGTTTGCGTATTAAATTGGGCCAGCAGCCGGTCTGCTGTGTCCATGAGAAGCTCGCCCACGCCCTTGACAAAGCGGGTGTTTCGGGGCTCGTAGCCCCCCTGATCGTAGGCCTGAGCGATGGGCAGATAGCCCTGGGAGCCGTTGGCCTGACAGCATACATTGGTCACCGGGAAGGGGGAGGCGGCCCGGATGTGCTTGCCGATCTCGCAGAAGGGCTCACCGGGGATGCCCACAAAGGCCGCCCCGCAAAAGACCATGGCACTCACGGGCAAGTCTACCCAGTCCTGTCCGGTCTCCTCCAGCCGCCGCAGGGTGTAGGCCTCGGACACCAGCGGCACGCTCAGCCAGCTGGGGCCAATCTCTCCGTCCCGGCCGGATTCGTGCAGCTCGATCAGCCGCAGGGCCTCGGCAAGGCGGTCGGGGTCACGCTTGGTGCGTGCGTGGGCAAAGGACTGACCGATGGCAAGACCGGTTATGCCGGTGGACACCGCACGGTCAAACAGGGGCAGCACCGCCTCGGCAAGCCGCTGACCGATGCCGGTCATGCGTTCATGGCCGCCGGGGAGGGGCACCTGCAGACCGCCGTCCCCGTCCAGCTGACCCTCGGCCCCGTCCAGATAGACGCAGTGCACGTCACGAAGCCGTTCCATGTGGGTGCGGAAGGCACCGGGATAATCGGCAGAATAGCGGCAGGAGCCGATGTTGTCCGGGTGGAATTGAAAGTTGGTCAGGGCGATCTCCTTGCCGCCCTGACGCAAAATGCGTACCAGACGGATGGAGTCGTCCCCTTCGCTGCCCAGCCGGTCTGTCAGCTCCGGGTCGGTGCACCAGGTCTGGAAGTGGCCGTCCTTGTAGTAATAGCGGCGCACAAAGGCAAAACCGGGGGCCTCGCCCTGAGCAGAGAGCACGTCGGTGACGGGCTTCAGGTCTTGTATGGCAAGGGCGGCGGCATCTGTCATGCGGCGTCGGAAAAAGGCATCGTACATGGGGTCGCTTGGCTCACGGGCACCCTGCAGTACCGGGGTGGTGTGGCTGTGGGTGCTGCACAGAATCACGCTGTCCTCGGAAAGACCCAGCCGGGCGGCAACCTCCCGGGGCCACCGGAAGGCGGCGTCGGAGTAGATACCCAGCATATCGCATACCAGCAGTACCCCGGTGCGCTCGCCCTGACGAAAGGCCACGGCATTGACGTACAGGGGGTCGTCCACGCCCTGAGAAATGCGTTCCACGTAGTAGCCGCCGATATGCTGGCCCAGAAAGCCGGTAATATCCAGTCGGGCAAAGCCGGCGAAAACGGATGTATGTTTCACAGGCAAGCACCTCCGCATCCGTCATATGCTATGCCTACCATAGCACAACGGTCTGCCGTCGGGCAAGGGGTTTGCCGGAAAAACTGCAAATTATGACATTTGAACGGGCGGCAGAGAGCAATTACCCCCCAGCCCGGACACCCTCGGCGGAAATTATGTCCGAAGAGAGGAGGGAACTATTGAAAATTTGGCCTGGTTCCTTTATAATAATACCAAATAACTGCAACGAAAGGGAACGAACCATGAAAGGCATTCTCTCATACGACTCCAAGCTCATGGTCATGCTGGGCCATCTGGCGGACATCATGCTGCTCAACCTTGTTTTTCTGATCTCCTGCCTGCCCGTGGTCACCATCGGGGCGGCCTTCACCGCCATGTACAGCGCCAGCCGGGCCTCAGCGGAGGACCGGCCCTGGTTCAAGGCCTATCTGCGTGCCTTTAAAAGCAGCTTTCTGCGCTCTACCCTGGCCTACCTTATCATGCTCATCCCCATCGGCGGTGCGGTTTGGGCGGCGGTGGTCTGCTGGGTCAACCGTGAGACGCTGCCCAACTATATGCCGGCCTTTATCTGTGCCTGTATCGGTGCGGCCCTGCTGATCTGCATGATGCAGATGTGCCTGCTGTTCTACTCCCGGTTTGAGGTGGGGCTGGGCCGGCTGCTGAAAAACGGCGTGTTTCTGGTGCTGGGCTATCTGGTGCGGTCTGTGCTGATCGGTATCGGCGGCTGGCTGCCCGTGCTGATGTTCTTTGTTACCCCCTACACATTCCAGCAGCTGACCCCGGTGTGGGTGCTGCTCTATTTTTCCACGGCGTCCGCAGTCTCTGTCTGGCTGATGAAGCGTCCCTTTGAGAGCATGATTCAGGACATGGAGGACATGGAGGCCGCCATTGCGGAGTACGAGGCTAAGCACGCACAGCAGGAAGATCAAGACTGAACCATACAAAAGGAGCGAAAGACCAACCGGTCTTTCGCTCTTTTTATAATTATATAGCCGATCTCTGCCGTACAGCCAGCTGCTGCTGTCGGGTGAGCAGCGTGTACACACAATCCAGCGCTTCCTCATGGGCGTATATGTATCCGACGCCCTCGCCGCCATCCAGACGGATGCGGCTGTGCTCGGGCTGGCAGACGATGTCCGTGACAAAGCGCAGATGGAAAATGGCGGCCCGGTCAAAGCGGATGGAGGGGTGACTTTGTCCCCCCGTCCATTTGGACACGGTATTAAACAGCCTCTGGCGGTCCAGCCTGCCCTGAAGCCGCTGTACGCAGACAGACTCCTCATCCAGTGTAAACAGAATAGACCGGCTGCCCGGGCCGAGGCGGGGCAGCAGGGAGGAGAGCATACGGGACAGCAGGGGAGGGTGCGCCTGATAGACCCAGCGGCATTTGCCGTCGGTGCTGCAGATGAGTCCCTCCGGGCTGACGTAGGGCTGAGCACCGGGTCGGGGTTGAAACAGATAGGGCTCCAGATGAGCGGTATCGTAGTTGGAACAGGGCATAGGGGGATCCTCCGGCTTTTGTGATGGGGTAATTATAGCACATATGGAGCAAAATAACAATGTGCCGCCCAGAGGCAGAAAAATGTTTATCTCCTGTACGGAAGATGGTATAATGTTGTGGAAAGACTGAATATGGAGGTCATAACCGATGAAAAAGATTTCTGTTATCGCAAGTGCGCTGCTGGTGCTGGCCATGCTGGTCGGCTGTGCCGGGACACCCGTGGTGTACTATACCGAGTGCAACTGCCCCACAAACGGACAGACCGGCACCTCCGGCAATCAGGCGGAGCTTGCACAGGGTGAGGTCAGGACCGGTCTTGCCATTGTGGGCAGCGTAGCCGACAGCAAGGCCGGTGAGGCGGCCTTTGATGTGACCGTTGCGGCGGTCAATGTGGACGCCGACGGCGTGATCCGTGCCTGCATCATCGACAGCGTGGGTGCCAAGGTGACCTTTGACGGCACCGGCACCATCACCGGCGACGTCAACGCCCCCGTGGCCACCAAGAACGAGCTGGGGGACAGCTACGGCATGAAGGCCTACGGCGGCGCCAAGTACGAGTGGTACGAGCAGGCCGCTGCTCTTGCCGATTTTGCCGTGGGCAAGACGGTGGGTGAGCTGAAAAACGGCGCTGTGGACGAGACGGGCAAGGCCCCTGCCGGCACCGATCTTGCCTCCTCCGCCACCATCTATCTTGGGGGCTATGTGGCGGCTATTGAGCAGGCTGCTGCCGGTGCCCAGGCTCTGGGCGGCAGCACCGAGGATGAGCTGAAGCTGGCCATCAACTGCAGCCTTGCCGACAGCACCTCCGCCACTGCCGAAAAGGTCGGCACCGCCCAGCTGAACTGCGATGTGGCGGCCCTCACCGTCAGCGGCGACACCATCACCGGCTGCTATCTGGACAGCCTGCAGGCTAAGGTGAGCTTTGACACTAAGGGCGCCATCACCACCGACCTTTCCGCCCCCCTGCAGACCAAGAATCAGCTGGGTGAGGCCTATGGCATGAAGGCCTGGGGCGGCGCCAAGTACGAGTGGAACGAGCAGGCAGCAAACTTTGCCCGGTACGTCACCGGCAAGACTGCCGCCCAGGTGGCCGGCATCGCCGTCAACGAAAAGACCGCTCCCACCGAGGCCGACCTTGCCTCCGGCGTGACCATTGCCATCGCCCCCTTCCAGGCGCTTATCGCCAAGGCTATGCAGTGATCCGACGGCTGTGGGCGGCGCTGGTGTGTGCTGCCCTGCTGCTGACCGGCTGTGCCGTGCAAACGGACAGCCCCCGGCAATTTACCGCCACCTTTCTGGATCTGTTTGACACGGTGACCACGGTCGTGGGGCGGGCGGACAGCGAGGAGAGCTTTCACGCTGTGGCCCGGCAGATCCATGACGACCTGCTGGACTATCACCGGCTGTTTGACATTTACCACGACTATGAGGGGCTTGTAAACCTCAAGACCGTCAACGACCTTGCCGGCAAAGAGCCGGTAGAGGTGGACGGACGCATTATCGAGCTGCTGCAGGTCTGTAAGGAATACCACCACACCACCAAAGGCCGGGTCAATGTGGCCATGGGGGGCGTACTGCGCCTGTGGCATGAGGCCCGTACCCGGGGGATCAACGATCCCCGTGCGGCAGCATTGCCGGATGAGGACGCTTTGGCTGAGGCTGGGGCGCATACGGACCTGAATGCAGTCATCATTGACCCGGTGGCCTCCACCGTCTTTATCAGCGATCCGCTGGTAAGCCTTGACGTGGGTGCCGTGGCCAAGGGCTGGGCGGTGGAGCAGGCAGCCAAAAGGGCGCCCGACGGTCTGCTCATCAGCGTGGGCGGCAATGTCTGTGCCACCGGGCCCAAGGACGGGCAGGGGACACCGTGGGTGGTTGGCATCCAGAATGTGGACGGCAGTGAAAACTACCTGCACACCCTGTATATCACCCGAGGCTGCGTGGTCACCAGCGGTGACTATCAGCGCTATTATGTGGTGGACGGCAAGCCCTATCACCATATCATTGACCCCGACACCCTCTATCCCTCCCGGTATTGGCGCAGCGTCAGCGTGATCTGTGACCACTCCGGTACGGCGGATGCCCTGTCCACGGCTCTGTTTCTGCTGAGTGCGGAAGAGGGACAGGCCCTGTTGGAGCAGTATGACGCACAGGCCATGTGGGTGGATGGACAGGGACAGCGGATCTACAGCCCCGGTTTTCGTGACCGGATTCGAACGTAAATGAGGTAAGGCTATGAATCGTTTCTTTTTCGGGGGCGTGCATCCCCGATACAACAAGGAGATGTCTACCCGGGACATCAATTTGCAGACCATCGTGCCCCGGCAGGTGGTCATTCCCATGCAGCAGCATATCGGCTCCCCCTGTACCCCGCTGGTGGAGGTGGGGCAGCGTGTGCGGCTGGGCCAGAAGATCGGCGACGGCGAGGGCCTGTGTGTCCCTGTCCACGCTTCGGTTTCCGGCACCGTGACCGCCATAGAGCCCCGGCCCCACCCAAACGGAGGTGAGGTGCTGGCGGTGGTCATTGATAATGACTTTCAAAATGAGGCCGTCCCCGCTGTGATCCCCGAGACCGAGGACGGGATGCTGGATGCTATCCGTCAGGCCGGCGTGGTGGGCATGGGCGGGGCCGCCTTCCCCGGCAACGTCAAGGCCCTGTCCGCCATGGGCAACATCGACACCCTTATTGCCAACGCCTGTGAGTGCGAGCCCTATATTACGGCCGACGATGTGATGCTGCGTACCAATCTGGAGCAGGTGCTGCAGGGCATGACGCTGCTCCACGAGCTGCTGGATACCCGGCGCACGGTGCTGGCGGTGGAGGACAACAAGGTACAGGCCATTGACAAGATCCGCACGGCCCTGGCCGATCATCCGGATATTCAACTGATGGTTTTGCCCACCTGCTACCCTCAGGGGTCGGAAAAGCAGCTCATTCAGGCTGTTACCGGCCGTGAGGTGCCTCCGGGTCAGCTGCCGGTGAGTGTGGAATGTGCGGTGTTCAACGTGTCTACCTTTGCTGCCATCTATCGGGCGGCAAAACTGGGTCTGAGCGTGACGCAGCGCATTGTTACCGTCTCCGGCGAGGCCATCAAGGAGCCGCAAAACTTTATCGTCCCCATTGGTACGCCCTTCCGTGAGCTGATCGCAAAGGCGGGCGGACTCCACGGAGGGACGGAGCGGGTCATCAGCGGCGGTCCCATGATGGGTAAGGCCCTGCGTGATCTGGACGTGCCCGTGGTCAAGGCCACCAATGCCATTTTGTGCCTGCTCAAGGATCAAAACGGCGCGGCGGAAAATCCGGTGTGTCTGCGCTGCGGCAAGTGCGTTTCCGTGTGCCCTATGCGCCTGCAGCCCCTGTACCTGTACCGGTTCGTCAATGCCGGACGGCTGGACGAGCTGCAGCGGCTCAATCTGGTGGACTGCATAGAGTGCGGCAGCTGCGCCTTTACCTGTCCGGGCAAGCTGCCTCTGGTAGAGCGCTTTCGCACCGGCAAAAAAATGCTCAAGGAGGCGGGAACAAAATGAACCTGACGGTTGCATCCTCGCCTCACATCCGAGGCGACTTTAAGACCAGCCGGCTCATGCTGGATGTGGTGATCGCTCTGATCCCGGCGCTGATGGTCGGTTTGTGGCAGTTTGGCTGGCGGGTGCTGGCGGTGGTGGGTGTGTGCGTGGTCAGTGCGGCAGCGGCTGAGTGGCTGTACAGCGTGCTCGCCCGTACCCGCAATACTCTGGTGGACTGCTCTGCCATCGTGACCGGACTGCTGCTTGCCATGACCCTGCCCGTGTCCGTGCCCCTGTGGCAGGCGGCTGTGGGCGGTGTGTTTGCCATTGTGGTGGTCAAACTGCTGTGCGGCGGTCTGGGCCAAAACGTGTTTAACCCTGCTCTGTCGGCCCGGGCGCTGATGCTGCTGATCTGGCCGGTAGGTGTTACCTGCTACCACGCCGTGGGAGTGGACGGGGTCAGTACAGCTACCCCTCTGCATCAGATGGACATGCCCGCTCTGCCGGAGCAGAGCCTGTGGGATATGTTTATGGGCAACTGCCCCGGCTCCATCGGTGAGATATCCACCCTTGCCCTGC
>JAZOBP010000063.1:0-3027 GCA_045596065.1 Lawsonibacter sp.
TAACGATAGCAGCATTCCAGCCAGCCCTCCTCGGGGGCAGGGCCCAGAGCGGACAGAATATCCCCACACAGATGCTCCACCCAGGCACAGCTTACCCGCTGACGCAGGGGCAGCAGGATACGCAGGCCCTCCGTCCACGACGGGGTGTGCAGCAGCTCCTGAGCCGCCCGCTTGGTGGGGGCAAGGGACAGGTGCAGCCCGGCCAGCCGCTCGGCTGTCTGGGCGGTAATATGTCGAATAAGCTTATCTCGCATGTAAGGCACCGCCTTTCCAAAATGAGAGGAGACATCATCTCAATCTATTATTTTATCATAGATGTATCCCAACGGCAAACAAAATAAACGCGTATCCGGGCATAAGTCGCCGGGGCAGGGAGGGGACTCATAAGTTTTAAAGAAAAAGGCGGCAATTCCTTGTACGCAGGTGAGAAAAGTGATATAATCTTTGCGACATTTTTGCCTGCCGTGGGGCGGGCCAATCATAAAAACGAAAGTGAGCTGTTTGTTATGACCGCCTATCAGGAACAATTCATTACCTTCATGGTGCGCTCCGGCGTGCTGACCTTCGGTGACTTTACCACCAAGAGCGGCCGCAAGACCCCCTACTTCATCAACACCGGCAACTACAAGACCGGTGCTCAGGCCGCCCGTCTGGGCGACTATTACGCCGCCTGCATTCAGGAGAATCTGCCTCAGGGCCTCACGGCCCTGTTCGGCCCTGCCTACAAGGGCATTCCTCTGGCCGTGACCGCCGCCGCCAGCCTCTACCGCAACTACGAGCGCGACCTGCCTTACTGCTTCAACCGCAAGGAGGCCAAGGATCACGGCGAGGGCGGCTCCATGGTGGGCTACAAGCCTCAGGACGGAGACGACATCGCCATCGTGGAGGACGTGGTCACCGCCGGCACCGCCGTGCGTGAGACCATCGAGCTGTTCAAGCACGTGGCCAAGGTCAACCTCAAGGCCCTGTTTGTCAGCGTGGACCGCATGGAGCGCGGCACCGGCGACTGCACCACTCTGGACGAGCTGCGCCGGGATTACGGCATTCAGGTCTATCCCATCGTCACCGTGCGTGACATCATCACCTATCTGCACAACCGCCCTGTAGACGGCAAGGTGTATATTGACGACGACATGAAGGCCAGGATGGAGGCCTATCTGGCCGAGTACGGCCCCAAGGTCTGATCACAAGCTTTTCGCCCTCCTCCCACACGGGGGGAGGGCGTTGCGGGCAAGGAGAGAATGCTTATGGCGAAACAGGAAAAGAATATCCATACCGGCCACCGCAGTCGGGTCAAGGCTGAGTTTCGCCAGCGAGGGCTGGAGGCCTTCCCGGAGCACCGTGTGCTGGAGCTGCTGCTCTTTTACGCCCTGCCGCAGGGTGACACCAACCCCCTCGCCCACCGACTGATCGACCGGTTTGGCTCTCTGGCCGGGGTGATGGACGCCTCCATGGAGGAGCTCAGTCAGGTCAAGGGCGTGGGTGAGCACGCCGCCACTCTGCTGCGTCTGATCCCGGCCCTGTGCGCCCGCTATGTGGCCAGCCGCAGCAGTCTGGAGGGCATTGCCGACACCTCTGAGCAGGTGCGGCAGATTTTGGAGCCTTACTTCTTCGGGGCCCGCAACGAGATGGTCTATGTGCTGTGTCTGGACGGCAAGCGCAAGGCTATCGCCGTGCGTAAGATCACCGAAGGCTCCATCAATGCCGCCGAGGTCACCGCCCGGCGTATTGTGGAGGAGGCCATGAGCCTGCGGGCCAGCGGTATCATTCTGGCACACAACCACACCAGCGGTCTGGCCGTCCCCTCTCAGGAGGACTGTGCCACCACACACTACCTGCGTCAGATCCTGTCGCCTCTGCAGATCGAGCTTGTAGACCATGTGGTATTCTGTGACGATGACATGGTATCCATGCGGGACAGCCTGCTGCTGTAACCCCGTAAAAAACACTTGCAATCGAACATATATTCTATTAAAATAGTACTGTTACCGGGAAGGGAGGGGAGAATATGGCACAGTTCAAAGTGGTGTCCGACTACCGGCCGGCCGGCGATCAGCCGCAGGCGATTGAGGGACTGACTCAGGGCCTTGAAGCGGGCTTGCGAGAGCAGACCCTGCTAGGTGTCACGGGATCGGGCAAGACCTTTACCATGGCCAAGATCATCGAAAAAACCCAGCGGCCCACTCTGGTGCTGGCCCACAACAAGACGCTGGCGGCCCAGCTGTACGCCGAGTTCCGTGAGTTTTTCCCCGACAATGCGGTGGAGTACTTTGTCAGCTACTACGACTACTACCAGCCGGAGGCATATATCCCACACACCGACACCTTTATCGAAAAGGACTCGTCCATCAATGACGAGATCGACCGTCTGCGCCTGTCCGCCACCGCATCCCTGATGGAGCGCCGGGACGTGATCGTGGTGTCCTCGGTGTCCTGCATTTACGGCCTGGGCGAGCCGGCAGATTTTGCCAAGATGATGGTCTCTCTGCGTGTGGGCTCGGAGATGAAGATCGAGCAGCTGCTCAAGCGGCTGGTGGACATCCGCTACGAGCGCAACGACATTGCGTGGGAGCGCAACAAGTTCCGTGTCCGGGGTGACACGGTGGAGATCTGGCACGCCTACTGGAAGGACACCGCGCTGCGGGTGGAGTTTTTCGGGGACGAGATCGACCGCATCAGCGAGATCAATGTAGTCACCGGTGCCCCGGTGCGCCGGCTGATCAATGTGCCGGTGTGGCCGGCCACCCATTACGTCACCCCCAAGGAGAAGATGGACGCCGCCATACAGGAGATCTACCGGGAGCTGGAGGAGCGGGTGGCCTTCTTTGAGGCCAGCGGCAGACTGGTGGAGGCCCAGCGGCTGAAGCAGCGCACCATGTACGACATCGAGATGATGCAGGAGCTGGGCTACTGCTCTGGCATCGAGAACTATTCCCGGGTCATTGACGGCCGGCCGGCAGGCTCGCCCCCCCACACCCTGCTGGACTATTTCCCCGACGACTTTGTGTTGTTTATCGACGAGAGCCA
>JAZOBP010000064.1:0-2514 GCA_045596065.1 Lawsonibacter sp.
GGCCCAGCATGGCCTGAGCGTCAGAGCCCACCTTGAGCAGCTTGCCTGTATTTTTGTCCATGGCCACCACAGAAGGCTCACGCAGTACGATACCCTTGCCCTTGATGTAGACCAGAATGGATGCAGTACCAAGGTCGATACCGATATCCTTACTGAACAGTCCGCTGAAAATACCCATAGTTTACTCCTTTATCCGTTCCCGCTTTGTAAGCGGAGTTGATGGCAGCATAAAAAAAGATCTGCTTGTTTTGCCAAATCATTATATAGGTTTATATTCTGCTTTTCAACAGAAAAATGGCAACTTTTTTATTTCTTCTCTTCCTGATCATTGTCCGGCTCTGCGCCGCTGCCCTCTCTTGGGGTGACGGCCAGCGTGACCGCTGTCACCGAGGCTGCCCCCGCTGTACGCAGGATGCGGGCGCACTCGGACAGGGTGCTGCCTGTGGTGACCACGTCGTCCACCAGCAGCACATGGCGGCCGGCCGCCTGCGCTCCGGGCGCAAGGGCGTAAGCACCCAGAACATTGGCACGGCGCACCGTCTCATCCCGGATGGCGGCCTGGGGCAGCGTGTGCTGCACCTTATCCACCAGCCGCTCCACCGGCAGCGCCAGCCGCAGCCCAAGCTGACGGGCCAGCAGCTCACTTTGGTCATAGCCGCGCTTGCGCAGGCGCTTTTTGCTCACGGGCGCCCAGGTGATCACATCCACTGGCCCGGCAAGCTGACCCCGGACGCACTGCTCCAGAAGAACGCCGTAGGCCACGGCGTAGGCACGCACCCCGCCGAACTTAAACCGATGGTGGCTGTCCCGTACCGAGTCCCGGTACCACAGGGGCGCTATGGCGTCATCCAGAAACTCTCCCGGTCTCTGCCCCGACTCGTCCTCCATCCACGGCAGCTCCAGATCGCACCGTGCACACAGATGCTCCTCACCCTTTTGCAGAAGTTTGGTGCAGAAGGGGCACTTGGGTGGGAAAAGCAGGTCGAGGATCTCCTTGCACAGCTTCATCCCTTCTCCCCCTCTCCACGACGCCGATCCAAGGCAAGACGGTAGCGGTTTTTCTCTCTGGGCCTGTCCTCTTCTGCCAGTCGGCACAGTCTGGCACGCAGGGCACAGTAGCGTCTGGTCTGGCGGTCATTGGCCACCATGCGCTCCACCACCTCTTCATCGCCCACGATGATGAGCAGAGAACGGGCCCGGGTGATGGCGGTATAGAGCACGCCACGCGTCAGCAGCATGGGGGCGGCGTCCACCGCTGCCAGAATGACCGCCCGGTACTCGCTGCCCTGAGCCTTATGTACGGTGACGGCGTAGGCGGGCTCCAGCTCACCCAGCAAATCCGGGGTGTACTCCACCAGCCGGCCGTCAAAGTCTACGGTCATGGTCTCGCCTCTGGGGGCAGCGGATACGATCGTCCCGATGTCCCCGTTGAACACACCTACGCCGGAGCGTTTACCCCCCTGCTCACGCCAGAGCAGCTCGTAGTTGTTTTTTACCTGCATGACCCGGTCGCCCCGGCGAAATACGTTTTCGCCAAAGCGCCGCTCCTCCTTCCCCTCCTCTGGGGGGTTGAGCGCCTCCTGCAGGGCCCGGTTCAGGGCGGCGGTGCCGGCCTGACGCCTGCGGGTGGGCGACAGCACCTGAATTTGCTCCGCCGGGATGCCCATGCGTTCGGGCAGACGGCGCCGGCACAGATCCACAATGGTCTGGCAGGCCGCAACCGGGTCCTTGCGGCTGAGGAAGAAAAAGTCGTTGTCGTTCTCCTTCAGGTCGGGCAAAACGCCCCCGTTGACCTGATGGGCATTGCGCACGATAGCGCTTTGGGCCGCCTGACGGAAGATCTCGGTCAGGCACACTGCCGGCACCGTCCGGCTGCGGATCAGGTCGCTGAACACACATCCCGGCCCCACCGAGGGCAGCTGATCCGGGTCGCCCACCAAAATCAGGCGGCAATCGTCACCCAGCGCATCCAGCAGGGCACTCATAAGGGTAATGTCCACCATGGAGGTCTCGTCCACGATGACCGCATCCACACGCAGGGGCTCGTCCCTGTTTTTACTGAACACCAGCCGGCCGGTATAGGGGTCGATGCCCGGCTCCAGCATGCGGTGTATGGTAGATGCCTCCGCCCGGCACAGCTCACCCAGCCGGTTGGCCGCACGGCCTGTGGGGGCGGCAAGGGCGGTGTTCAGTCCCAGCCGGTCAAACAGGGCCAGCACACCCCGCAGGGTGGTGGTCTTGCCGGTACCGGGGCCGCCGGTAAGCAGCATGACCTGACTGGAGGCGGCAAGTTCCACCGCACGCAGCTGTTCCGGGGCGTAGCGGATGTCCAGCTCCTGCTGGATCTGCTCCAAAAGCCCATCCATATGGGCCGGAGGCGTCAGGCTGCGGCGGCTCATGGTGTGGAGCCGTACCGCCACGCTGCACTCCGCCCGGGACATCTCCTCCAGATAGGTGGCCTCCTCCCCCGCCACGTCCCCCTGAGTCAGGCCGGCGTGCTGCAGCCGGTCATCC
>JAZOBP010000065.1:0-3653 GCA_045596065.1 Lawsonibacter sp.
GATCCGACTTAGAAAGCCGGCCAGTACGCCGTAGGGCCAGCCGAAGTAGCCGGCCACCGGGGCCAGAGTGGTGCAGAACAGGCAGGCCAGCTGCACCGCCGGGTCGGACAGAGACCAGTGCATCACCACGCCGCCCAGAGCCACACCGGCCATGACGGGCAGGATGTTGAGGGAGTGCTTGCCAAAGGCGGAAAAGCCCATGATGGTCAGGATACCGCCTATAGTGGGGCCGTTGAGGTCGCCCCCGGCGGCGAGGATAAAGGCCAGACCCATCAGGCCGTTGACCCCCATGTTGACCAGCACGGGAGCATGGCCGAACATACGCAGATAGTCGTTGGGGGCCCGACCGCTGGTCTGCAGCAGGCGGCGGTAGCCGGCCCATACCGCCCACACGGGCTTGCGGGCAAAGGCGAAGCCGCACAGGATCAGCACCAGACACAGGCCGGCCAAAATGCAGCCAAAGGGCAGGTTATAGCCGCTGGCCCAGTGGTAGTTGGTGGTGGGGTCAGCCCCCAGAGAGCTTAAAATGGGCACAAGGATAAAGGCCAGCAGCCCGCAGGAAAAGCCGATGTTATAGAGATTCATGCCGTTTTGGATGCGGAAGGTATAGGCGGAAAGGGGGGGCATGATAAAGCCAATGATCACGCCCACCAGCAGGCCGCCCACCGGGTGGCCCCAGCCGCTGTCCAGAGCGATGTAGCTGACGATGGGGGACAGGGCGGTGGCCAGCAGGCCAATGCTGGCGTAGGCACCGAAGGACTCTCTGCGGTATCGGGTGTACAGCCATGTGCCCAGCAGGATGGGCCAGAGGTTGGCGAAATTTTTGCCGAAGAGGGAAAAGCCGCTCATCAGCCCGATGACCACCAGAGTCGTGCCGTTGGGCACGTCGTTGGACAGGTACAGCACACAGATGCTGATAGCGGTGACCAGAGCGGCGTTGACAAAGGCGGCACCCGGCCCGCCGATGAGGATATAGTCGGTGATCAGAGAATCCTCAGATAGGAGGATGCGCTCTAAACCGTGCAGGATGTCCCCGGGGCGATCCATGGCAAGGCCAATGACGGCCAGCGCAGCGGCATACAGCCACAGCAGGGGGAACATCCGGTCGTATCGAAAGTGGGTGTCGTGGTGATGAGGAAGGTGAACATCCATAGGCGCAGGTTCCTTTCGCACTTGTGGGTGTGTCAGTGGAGCTGGGCGAAGTAGGCCCGGGTCTGCCGGGCATTGTGCATGACCTCGTCGTGGAGGGCCTGCAGGCTTTCAAATTTGCGTTCCGGCCGCAGGTGCCGGTAAAACTCCACCACCAGCTGCCGGTCGTAGAGGTCGCCGGTGAAGTCCAGCAAAAAGCCCTCCACCGTCAGCGCATCGCCGTCGTCCACCGTAGGCCGGCAGCCCACGTTGGTCACGGCGGCGTAGCCCCTGCCGTCTGCGAAAATGCGGGTGGCGTACACCCCGTGGGCAGGGACGATGACCCCGTCGGGGACGGTCAGATTGACGGTGGGGAAGCCCAGCTTGCTGCCCAGGCCCTTGCCGTGGATGACCGTGCGGGTCAGAGTGTGGGGGTGGCCCAAAAAGCTGCGGGCACGCTCCATCTCACCCTGTGCCACCAGAGTGCGGATGTAGGTGGAGGAGATGGTAATGCCGTCCTGCACCACGGGCTGGATGATGTCACAGCCCAGACCCAGCTGCCGGCATTTTTGGGCCAGTCGGTCGGGGGTGCCCTCGCCCCGGTAGCCAAAGCGGAAGTCATGGCCCACCACCACATGGACGGCGCCGTATTGCGCCACCAGATACCGGGTAATAAACTCCTCCCACGGGGTCTGCATCATGGCCCGGTCGTAGTGGGCCACAAGCACGTCCCGGATGCCGTAGAGGGTGGTCATGAGGTATCTGCGATCCTCCGGGGTGGACAGCAGGGGGGTGGCCCGGCCCAGAATGACGCTTTCCGGGTGGGCGTCAAAGGTGAAGGCGGCAGGGACGGCGTCCAGCTGAGCGGCACGCTCCGTCACCCGGCGCAGCAGGGCACCGTGGCCCTTGTGAACGCCGTCAAAAAAGCCAAGGGCGATCACACGGCGGGTATTCTTCATAGGGTCGCCCTCCTTTCGGCGGTTCAGACATTGAAAAAGCTCTTGATCGTGGTCAGCTTGCCCTCGTCGGCCCGGCACAGGGCCAAAAACTCGCCCGACTGACTGTAGACCCGCCAGTCACCCGGCTCAACCTGGGGCATAACGAGGGTCATGCCGTTGCGCAGCTTCTTTTCCGGCTGGGGGTCAAGGGTGAGGGCGGGGCAGTGGGCAAAAAGGGTGTCCACACCCAGAAGCCGGGAGGCGGGGTCGGGGTGGGACAAAAGCTCAGCCAGAGGGACGGCCTGCTCCAGCGTAAAGCCGGCGGCCATGGTGCGCCGCAGGCTGCTCATGCAGCCGCCGCAGCCCAGAGCAGCGCCGATGTCGTGGCACAGGGTGCGCACGTAGGTGCCCTTGGAGCAGCGCACACGCAGGGTAAACTCGTCCGGGGCGGTCTGCCCCTCCACCGTCAGGCTGCGGACGGTGACGGGGCGGGCGGGACGCTCCACCTCACGGCCCTTGCGGGCCAGCTCATAGAGCTTTTTGCCGTTGATCTTGATGGCGGAGTACATGGGGGGCACCTGCAGAATATCCCCACGGAAGGAGGCCAGCACCGCCTCCAGCTGACCGGGGGTGACGGTGACCGGGTGCCGGGCCAGCACTTGACCGGAGGTGTCCTGGGTGTCGGTGACAAGGCCCAGCTTCAGCCCGGCGATGTATTCCTTGTCGCCCTTGTCGGCAAACTCCACCCCACGGGTGGCCCGGCCCACAAAGACGGGCAGCACGCCGGTGGCCATGGGGTCAAGAGTGCCGGAGTGGCCGATGCGCCGCTCGCCAAAGGCACGGCGCAGCTTGGCGCATACGTCCATGGACGTCCAGTCCACGGGCTTGTCGATGATGATGATACCATTGGGCATAAAAGAATGCTCCTGTTCGGTTTTATGCGTTTTGCACGGTGCGGATGGCCTGAATGACCAGATCCGCCGTCTGCTCCGGGGAGGCCTCCACAGTGGCACCGGAGGCGGCCGCATGACCGCCGCCCCCCAACAGGGCGCAGACCTTGCTGGCGTTGAGCTCGTCCGGGTCGGTGCGCAGGGAGATCTTGCAGGTGGAGTCCGTGAGCTGACGGATGGTCACACCGGTGCGTACCCCCTCGATCTGGCCCACGAAGGCGGAGATGTTGTCCATATCCTCCTCGGTGGCCTGAAGGGAACGGATCATGTCCAAAGTCAGGGTGACGATGGCAACGGCGCCCCCGTCCAGCAGCTGCATACCCTCGGTGAGCATACTCTCCAGCTTGAGCCGCTTAAAGGACTTGGTGCGGAAGTGCCTGCGGTTGATGGGGTAGCAGTCGATGCCCGTGTCCAGCAGGTCGGCAGCCACCCGGTGACAGGCGGCGTTGGTGTTGCTGTACACAAAGCAGCCGCAGTCGGTGGACACGGCCATATAGAGGGCCTCGGCCACCGGTTTGGACACCGGGCCCCACTGGCGCACGATGTCGTAGATCAGCTCGCCGCAGGCGGCACGGGCACCGTCCAGACAGGTGTCCTTGGCGTAAAATTCCTGAGAGGGGTGGTGATCCACGGTGAG
>JAZOBP010000066.1:0-3562 GCA_045596065.1 Lawsonibacter sp.
GCCAAGGAAAGTGATCTGCTGATACAGCTCCTCACAGGCACGGGTGGTGTCAGCGGTAAAGTCTCGCTGGCTCATGGCGGCCTTGTCTGCCTTTTTCATTTCGGTAAGGTGATCCACACCGTACAGCGCCACACGGCGGTAGTCACCGATGATGCGGCCACGGCCATAGGCATCGGGCAGACCGGTGATCACGTGACAGCTGCGGGCGGCACGCATCTCGTCCGTATAGGCACGGAACACGCCGGTGTTGTGGGTGGTGCGGAACATAAACTCCTGCTCCACCTTGTCGCTGAGCTTGTAGCCGTAGGCCTGACAGGCCTGACGGGCCATGCGGATACCGCCGAAGGGGTTGACGCCTCGCTTGAGGGGACTGTCCGTCTGCATACCCACGATCAGCTCGTTGTCCTTGTCGATGTAGCCGGGGGCATAGCTGGTCAGGGAAGACACGGTCTCGGTGTCGATGTCCAGCACGCCGCCCTTTGCCCGCTCCTGACGGAACAGCTCCTGCACCTTGGCCATAAGCGCATTGGTGCGGTCGGTGGCGCCGGCCAGAAAGCTCTCGTCCCCACGGTATTCCTCATAGTTGGTCTGGATAAAGTCACGCACGTTGATCTCATTCTGCCATGCGCCGGGGCGGAAGCCCTCCCAATTGGTGTGCATCATGTGTAGATCCTCCTCTGAAAAGACAAAAACTGGGCAAATCAGCAGAAACTGACTTGCCCAGACGGTCGGCCGCTTCGCCTTTTGCATTCCCCTGCGGTAACCCGCTGATCCGTCAGTCATGCAAAGGTGTTTTTACTTGTGCATTCAGTCTATCCTAAATTAAGGGCTTTGTCAATCCCGGAAGAAGAACAAAAGAGATGGACAACAAAAATGCGCAATATGTGCAAAAAATACAGCAGCATAATACCTTTGAGTGCCCATAGAGGCGGTATTTCGGAGCTGTTTTCACAATGCATCGTTTGTATGCTATAGTGGGCGGTCAGAGTTCGTTTCGTTCCCACTCCAGATCTGCCGGGGTAATGGCACGCTGTACCCGGCAGGGATTGCCGTAGGCTACGGTGTTGTCCGGGACGTCCCTTGTGACCACTGATCCTGCACCGATTACCACGTTGCTGCCGATTGTCACCCCAGGACAGACGACGGTGCCGCCGCCGATCCAGACATGACTGCCCACGGTGATGGGCCTGGCATACTCAAGAAACCGGTCCCGCAGTTCGGGGGCAATGGGATGGCCGGCCGTATAGAAGCCGCAGCTTGGCCCGATGAACACATAGTCCCCAAAGGTAATGGTGCCCGGATCTACGAAGACACAGTTGTTGTTCGCAAAGAAGAAGTCACCTGCACAGATGTTGCGGCCAAAGCCGCAGAACAGGTTGGGCTCCACGTAGGGCTGCTTGCCCAGCCTGCCGAAAATCATCCGCAGCAGTTCCTCTCTGCGCCCTGTGTCCGAAGGTCTGGTACGGTTATATTCATAGCACAGATCCGCACAGCGCAGGTGATCCTGCTCCCGTCCGGGAAAGTTGGCGTCGTATAGCAAGCCGGCAGCGCATTTTTCCTGCTGCGTCATAAGCATAACCCCACAGGCTCATTCAGAGTTTCGAACACTGCATCATCGCTGCCGGTACCGTCCCGGAAGATGACGGCGCAGACGGCATCGCCGCCGATGGGGAAGGGAGAATAATGCCAGACACCGGGTGCCCAGGAAATGCCCTTGCCTACCGGGACGTAAAATGCCTGCACTCGCTCCTGCGTGACGCTTCCCTCGGGCACGCAGGTCACGATAATCCCTCCGGTCAGAGGCAGTACCGTCTCTGTGGTACGGGCATGGGCCTCAAACTTATCAAAGGTATAATCCCGCTGGATCGCAGTGAGCAGGTTGACGGACACACGCTCTGCTCCGTCCACATAGGCCTGGCCCTCGTACCAGTTGTACATCCCGGCCTCGCCGCCGTGGGTGCGGCCCTGTGTGGTAATGACCTTGCCGAAAGGGGCAAAGGCCTCCTCGGTCAGCATTTGTACGGTTACTGTGTTCATCCCGGCACCTCTTTACTGAATTGAGTCCCGCAGCCACTCCAGAGTGCAGTTCACCATATGTTTTCCCAGCTCCTCGCTGGCCTGAGATGCGCTTTGGGCGAACCACTCGGTGTTGCGTGTGCAGCGGGACAGATCGACCAGCTGGGGGTAGGTGCCCATGAGCAGGGAGGTCTCCCACTTTCCTGCGTGGTCAAAGCCGCCGCACTTGAGCTGCGCATCTGCGCCGATCAGGGGCAGCACCTTGATGTAGGAGAAGGGATCATCGCCGCCGCCCAGATTTTCATAGTAGGCGGCGTAGTCATCGCTGCCCCACCAGCCCTTGCCCAGCTTTTGTTCCATGTGCTCCATGATGACCTTTTTAGCCGCCTTGTGGCAGGCGATGGTCATGGGCATCAGGCCGGCTGCCTCTGTTTGGTGATGGGGGATGAGGTAGACGTTTTTGTGTCCGGCGTCGATCATAGACTTGAGGATACAGTAGAGATAGTCTGCATACACATCCTCATCCACGTGGAAATGTCCCGGCTTGGGTTGGCACACCGCATAGGAGGCCACCCCGTACCAGATAGGAGGACAGACTACGATTTCCCGTTCCTTTTCCAGTTCACGCAGACAGCCGGTGACCACCAGTGTGTCTGTGCCGCAGGATGCATGACGGGCGTGGTACTCCATGGTCCCGATGGGGATAACGAAGGGTACACGGCGATCGACCGCATCCTGGATCTCGTCATAAAACATCTCAAGCATCTGCATAAGATAGCCTCCTTGGAGTTGAGAATTCCAATTAAAACAGCAGTTCCGGGCACAAATCGGGGATTTCCGGGCTAAGCAGCTCATAGCCGCCGTCCTTGACTGCGATGCCCTTCTCCCAACGCACACCGAAGGTGTCGCCGGAGATATAGGTATCCACCTGGAAGGTCATGTTGGGCTTGAGGAAATAGTCGGAGCTGGTCTCACACCAGGGGGCCTCCACCTCAATGATGCCGGTGCCGTGGAGAGGGCCGTACACATAGTTCTTTTCAAAGCCGTTTTCCACAAATTTGTTGTAGAAGTTCTTGGCAATGTCGGCGGCAAAGACGCCGGCCTTTACCTGCTGCTCAGACCAGCGGTGCATCTCACGGCAGAACTGCACGATCTCACGGCGGCGGCCATCCAGCTTGCCCAGACAGATCGGGTAGCCGATGGCGGCGGAATAGCCGTCGATCTTGGCGGACAGATTCAGCTGAACGATATCGTCCTTCTGGAACTCACGGTAAGAGGAGCGGGAAATGGCGTGGCGCGTAGAGGCCTCGGAAAATACGTACATGGGCAGGCCCTCGTATTCCGCACCGTTTTCATATACGGCCTTCTGGGCCACACCCACCATCTGCAGCTCGGTCATGCCGGGACGGATAGCCTTGATGACCTCTTGTGTGGCAATGTTGGCAATGCGGTAGCCCTCGCGCAGGCAGGCCAGCTCGTTCTCCGACTTGATGGGGCGCAGCTCCACCATCACCTTGCCCGCGTCCCCCATATCCCCCTCCGGGGA
>JAZOBP010000067.1:0-5850 GCA_045596065.1 Lawsonibacter sp.
GGTTTTGTGTTATGGTCAGGTGTCGTCACGGGACGGGGAGAAGGGAAACTCGTGATTGGAATTGCGGATTTGAGAGGGGGAAAAGCCGGTCTGATTCTTAATAAAGGAGCCGAAGGCGGTGGTGCTTCCGTAGCCCAGAACCTGGGCCACCCGAGTCACCGGAATGTCGGTGTTGGTCAGCTGCTCCATGGCGTAGCTCAGGCGGATGGAATTGAGCTTTTCACGCAGATTCATACCGCAGGCGTTGCGGACGATGCGGTTGAGCTGACGGGGGCTGACATGCAGTTCGTGTGCAAGGCGGTCGGCCAGATTTTTGTCGGCAAAATGCTCCCGGAGATAGTCTTCAATAAACATGGCCTGCTGAGAATGGGAATGACGGGGGGGACGCAGCGTGTCCGAGGCGGGCATAGCCTGATGAAGAGCCAGCAGCAGCAGTGTGCACTGGGCCCGGAGGAAATCCTGCTGCAGGGGGTCGGGGGGAGTGCGCCGTACATTGTCACGCAGACAAAACAGGATGTGCTCCAGTTCACTGCCCGGCTCAACGGTAAGTACCTGAGGGGTTAGCCCGTGAAAGCTGTTGAAGAACCGCTGTACCATTTCGCTTCGGGAAGAGACGGCAGGGTGGAACAGGTGCAGGGTTATGATCAGTCTGGACAGGGTGGTATCCTTGGAGGCCAGACGGTGTCCGGTTTCCGGCGGCACGAGGATCAGCTGACCGGGAGAGAAGGGCAGGGGGGCGTCCTTGGTGATGAACGTGCCCTGTCCGCTCAGTACGAGCTGCAGCTCCAGATGTGCGTGCTGGTGGAGCATAAAGGGACGCAGATTGGTGGAGACATCGCTCAGATCGCTCAGGTAGAGGTTGATCAGGTTTGCGTTGGACTCTCCTACCGTAAAACGCAGATTATAGGGGAAAAATCCGTATCGACTCATAGGTTCGGCCTCCTTTGTGTCGGATATCATTAATATTATCATATAATTTCGGACCAATCAATACTTTCGGAAGCGATTTTTTCGGACGAACGTAAATATATTTGGCCGAATATAGACTGGACAAACGGGCGGTGACTGTCGTAGAATTGATGTATAATTGAGTATATTCTGGGGTGACTTTGTCACCTTGACCAAATCATCGGAAAAGGAGACTTATTATGGGAAGCACAAATTGCAGTGCAGGCTTTGCCATGCTTGACATTACGCCGCCTCTGGGCGTGCGCATCGGCGGCTACTACGTGGTGCGGGAGACGAAGGGTGTGCTGGATCCTATCTATGTGCGGGCCCTGGCCTTTCGTGAAGGGGAAAAGACCGCTGTGATGCTGGTGCTGGATATGCTGGGCATGTACGGCCCTGCGGCTGTCGAGTGGCCGCCCATGATCGCCCAAAGACTGGGCCTGCCCCGTGAGGCGGTGTTTGTGTGCTGTACCCACAGCCATACCACCCCCGTGGTCACCAGCTACCGTGAGCCCTACGACGAGCAGTACGATGCATGGCTCTACCGCCGGCTGGGTGATGCGGCTCAGATGGCCATTGACGACCTCAAGCCAGTCACCGAGGTGCGGGGCGGTGAGACCCTTGTTCCCGGCTTTACCTTTGTGCGCCGCTGGGTGATGAAGGACGGCACGGTGCAGACCAACCCCGCCTTTGCCACTGCTGAGCAGCGTGCTCAGCTGGATCACCCCGCTCACGACACCGATGACTCCGCCCGTCTGATGCGTATTATCCGAGAGGATGCCCCGGAGCTGGTGATCATCAATTTCCAGGTACATCCGGACATGATTGGCGGCGAGTACATCTCGGCGGACCATCCCGGTGCCCTGTGCCGCCGGGTGGAGGAGCTTGCACCCAACACCCGCTGCATCTATCTGGACGGAGCGGAGGGCCAGCTGACCCGCACCAACCGGTTTGATGCAAATTTGCAATACGCCAAGGGCTGGGAAGGCGCCATGGAGTATGGTCGGAATCTGGCCGACGCCATTATGAAGATATACGATACCGTCCCCTCCACCCATATGACCGGCCTGTCCTTCGGGCAGAACTTTGTCCGTGCCAGGACCAAGCGTGGTCTGCTGCCTCTGGAGGAGTGCCAGCGCATCATCGATGCCCACGAGGCCGGGCGGAAGGAAGAGATCAGCGACAATCCCAAGTTGGCCATGTATCTGGCGGCTCAGGCATATTCCGTCAAGGATATGGAGCTGCAGCAGATCGACTACTACGACCTGCCCGTGACCGGCATTGTATTCTGCGGGCTTGCCTTTATCGGCATCCCCGGAGAGCCCTTCAACGAGGTGGGCAAGCAGGTTAGAGGCAACTCCAAGTTCCCTGTGACCAGCGTGTGCTGTCAGGCCAACGGCAACTACGGCTACTACCCCACGGCCACGGCCTATGATCAGGGGGGTTACGAGCCCCATAACACACGCCTGCTCAAGGGCGTGGCAGAGCAGCTGGCCGACTCGGCAGATGCTTTGCTTGCAGGTTTTTAAAACACAAATTTTGCATAAACGGAGGCAACATCATGAAGAAAGCACGCACCCTCAACAAGCTGCTGAGCCTGCTGTGCTGCCTGGCCATGCTCATGGCCTGGCTGCCCATCCTGCCTGCAGCAGCGGCAGAGCCCGTTATGTCCGAGGACTTTGAGAGCACCTCGGTGGGCTCCTTCCCCAGCACGTTCTCCAAGAGCAATCTGCCCAACGGCGGTACGGCCAATGAGACCGTGCAGAGCTCCGGCGGCAACAAGTATCTGGAGCTCGTGGCTCAGAACGGTGACGGAGCCAGTTCCGGTGCCCGTGCCCGCATCAAGACCAAGGAAAAATGGTCCAAGTCCTACACCGTGGAATGGGATATGAACAACCTTGGTGACAAGTGGTCCATTTTTGAGGTCTACATCCGCACCGGCGGCTATGTCCGTGCCCGTGTGAACAGCGCCGGCCAGATGGCCTTCTATGTCCATGAGGCCGCCAAGGTCGCCGGCGAGATGGCCGGCCAGACCAGTGACATCACCCTGTCCACCAAGACCTGGTACACCATGCGCGTGCAGGTCACCGATGAGATCGTCACCTACTCCGCCCGTGAGCGTGATACCGGCAAGGTGCTGGGCGAGATGAGCCTGGTCCAGTCCACGGCCACCTTTGCCGACCTGCTGGTGCCCTATGAATTCTGGTTCTCCCTCTCCGGTCACTCTACGGTGAGCAACACCGCCAAAATGACCGTGGCCATCGACAACGTCAGGATCTACGATGGCGTGGACAACATCCCCACCGCCCCCAGTAAGCCCGCCACTCCCAGCACTCCCACCACTCCCAGCACCCCCACCGTCTCCCTGCCTCAGGGCAGAACGGAGCAGGCCATTGCCGAGGGCAAGGAGCGCTGGGTCATCCTGCAGGATAACTTTGAGAGCTATACCGTGGGCGAGGACACCTTCTACGGTGCCAACGCCAACGATTACGCCTATACCTCCAGCTACCACGGCACCAAGTCCGATGACGCCGATGCCAGCTACTCCCTGTACTCCATCGTCAACGACGGCGGCAGCAAGGCTCTGGAGCTGACCAGCGTCAACGCCACCCGTAACTGGCTGGTGACCAGGGTGGGCGTCTCCGGTGCCTACTCGGTGCAGATGAACTTCAAGTTCCCCGAGAAGACCGGCTCCAGCACCCCCAACCTGATCCTCAACCCCTTCCAGGGCTACAGCTTCCCCGACGGCAAGACCATGCTGACCTACGTCTATCCCGACTACGTGCAGCTGATCGATAACGTCACCACCGGCAGTAACGTCAGCTACTACGTCAATGACGCCTCCGGCTCCCGCATGAAGCTGGGCTACGACCAGTGGTATACCATTAAAATCACCGTTGCCGAGGGCCAGTACGGCATCAAGGTGTGGCCCAAGGGCGACAAGGAGCCCACCAGCGGTGCCGGCGTCATGACCCTGAACGCCAGTGCCATCAACGCCGATGTCCTGGCCTACGCCAACAACGTGCGTATCCAAAACCGCCATCGCAGCAAGCCCGGTGAGGCCTATGTGATCATGGTGGACGACCTCCAGATGTATAAGACCTTTGACTCCATGACCGTGCCCGCCACCCTCTTTGGCGTGCCCGGTGAGGAGCTGAGCGTTGCCCCCACCATCACCGGCCAGAACCTGACCGCCGAGAAGCCCGCCCTGTCCTGGGTCTACAAGCTGGACAACCCCAACCTGGGTACAGTCAACAAGAAGGGCGAGCTCGTCCTTGGCCCCGGCGAAGGCCAGACCAGGCTGACCCTTACCCTTGCTGACCGCAACGGCGATCCTGTGGGCGCTTCCGCCACCGCCACTCTGGTGGTGGGCACCAGCAACGGCGTCACCGCCGCTCCCTCCACCATCAAGGTGGGTGAGGGCGACGTGGGCAAGACCGCCAAGCTCACCGCCACCGTCAGCGACACGGTAAAGAGTGCCGTTCCCGGCTACAAGCTTGCCTACACATCCTCCGACGAGACCGTGGTCAAGGTCAGTGCCGACGGCACCCTGACCTACACCGGCTTTGGCTCTGCCACCGTCGCCATCAAGGTCATGGACGGCTCCAAGGAGACCGCTTACTTTGCCGTCGTTCCCGTTCAGGTGGGCGAGCGTGCCCTGCGTATCCTGTCCATCGGCAACTCCCACAGCCGTGACAGCTTCTTCTATCTGTCTGCTCTGGCCGCTGCCGCCGATAAGCGTGTGGAGGCTGCCTTCCTGCACAAGGACTCCGGTACCCTCCGCCACCACGCCAGCAATATCGTCACCAAAACCGCCGACTATTCCTACTACAAGGCCGACCCCATGACCGGTGCCGTGAAGTACATCTCCAAGGCCACCATTCAGGAGGGCCTTGCCGACGGTGACTGGGACATCATCATGCTGCATCAGGGCACCACCTACGCCGGCGCTCCCGGTACCTACAACAGTGATATCAGGTTTATCGCCGATTATGTCAAGGCCGAGCAGCCCAAGGCCAAGCTGTACTGGATGCTTGGCTGGGCCTACGAGGACGACTTTGACGAGGAGCGTCCCAACTATACCCACGCCAAGAACTTTGCTACCTACTACGACGGCAGTCAGGCCAAGATGTACAACGCCTTCGTCGACTGCTTCGACCAGTTTATCTTTGGCGCCGACGCCAAGTTTGGCAATCTGTTCGACGGCTGGTTCCCCAACGGCGTCGCCATCCAGAACCTGCGTGCCACCTACGGTGACACCCTGACCCGTGACGGCTTCCACCTGTCCCTGACCAACGGCCGCCTCACCGCCGCCATGACCGTCCTGAAGACTCTGTACCCCGATCTGGATCTGAAGGAGATTACGCTGGACGAGGTGAGCCGATTCCTGGTCACCGACCACATGGACAACGGCAAGCTGGTGGACACCGATCCCAACTACGCCAACACCGAGGCCAACCTCCAGCTCATCCGGGATGCGGTCAACAAGGCCACCGCCGATCTGACCCGTGTGCCGGCCAAGCTCAAGGCCCCCGGCAGTGAGCGTGTGGAGGACAAGAGCACCTCTGCCGACCTGACCGTCGCTCAGGGCACGGCCCCCTTGAAGTACTTCTTCCCCGACGTTAAGACTATGAGTGACGGCACCATCTTCGTCACCGCCTACAAGAACATCTACCACAAGCCTGCCGGCGATGCCGGTGCCACCGTGGACAACATGGACGAGGGCTACGGCACTCTGGTGGGCTGGTACTCCAAGGACAACGGCAAGACCTGGAGTGCGGAATTCGATCTGGTCACCGAGGAGAAGATCCTCGACTGGGCCAAGAAGGCCGAGGCCAGAGGCGACAAGACCACCTGGGAGGGCGTCAACACCCTGTATAACCGCTACGACCTGCTGGAGCA
>JAZOBP010000068.1:0-2295 GCA_045596065.1 Lawsonibacter sp.
AGTTGCCGGGGTTGGCCTTCTGGCCTTCCACCTGAGAAACGCGGGCTGCCATGGGCACGGCAGACACGCCGGCAGAGCCGATCAGCGGGTTGACCTTGCCGCCCGACAGCTTGTACATCAGCTTGCCCACCAGCAGACCGCCAACGGTGGAGATGGCAAATGCGGTCAGGCCCAGGGCCACGATCTTCAGAGTCTCCAGACTGAGGAACCGGGCTGCCACGGTGGTGGCGCCCACGCTGGTGGACAGGAAGATGGTGACGATGTTCATCAGTGCATTCTGTGAAGTGTCAGACAGACGATCGGTAACGCCGCACTCCCGCAGCAGATTACCAAGCATCAGACAGCCCACCAGCGGTGCGGTGGAGGGCAGCAGCAGGATGACAAAGGTGGCTACCGCAATGGGGAAAATGATCTTCTCGGTCTTGGAGACCGCACGGGCCTGCTCCATTTTGACAGCCCGCTCCTCGGGAGTGGTCAGGGCACGCATGATGGGGGGCTGGATCATGGGGATCAGGGCCATGTAGGAATAAGCGGCGATGGCGATAGGGCCCAGCAGATGGGGTGCCAGCTGGGACGCCAGGAAAATGGCGGTGGGGCCGTCGGCGCCGCCGATGATGCCGATGGATGCACCCTCAGGGCCGGAAAAGCCCAACAGGATAGCGCCGAAGAAGGCCACGAACACGCCCAGCTGTGCAGCAGCGCCCAGCATCAGGCTCTTGGGATAGGCCAGCAGAGGACCGAAATCGGTCATGGCGCCCACGCCCCTAAAGACCAGCGAGGGGTACACACCGGTTTTGACACCGATGTACAAAATATCCAGCAGGCCGCCCTCGGTAAGAATATGACCATAGCTGTGATAATACTGACTGCCTTCATCCAGAAAAGCGTCCCACAGTTCGGGATGATACAGGCCCGCACCGGGGATATTGGTGAGCAGACAGCCGAAGGCGATGCCCACCAGCAGCAGGGGTTCAAACTTTTTGACAATGCCCAGATACAGCAGCACACAGGCCACACCGATCATGATGAGGTTTTTCCAGCCTCCGTCGGCAAAGAAGCCTGCGAACCCCGAATCCAGCCACAAGGTCTGTAGGGTTCCCAGAATATCCATATCCTGCCCTCCTTATGCGATGACGGCCAGCAGCGCGCCGGTGTCCACCGTGTTGCCCTTGGCAACGGCGATCTGGGCCACAGTACCGTCCTTGGGAGCCAGGATCTCGTTTTCCATCTTCATGGCCTCCAGCACCACCAGGATATCGCCCTTCTTGACGGCGGCACCCTGGGTCACGTTGACCTTCAGAATGGTGCCGGGCATGGGTGCGGTGACCTGTTCACCGGCGGCAGCAGCCACGGGAGCCGCAGCAGGTGCGGCGGCAGGCGCAGGAGCAGCCACAGGCGCCGCCACGGGTGCGGCAGGTGCGGGAGCCACCGGAGCCAGAGCCTCGTACTCGTCCACCAGCATGGCGGAAGTCTCTTCCACTTCCACCTCGTAAACCTTGTTGTTCAGGGTAACTTTATATCTCATTTTTCTTTGACCTCCCGGATGGATTTGAAGCGCAGCTGATTGAGGGGCTTGCCCAGTCTGTGGGCCACCACCGCCATGACCATGGCGCCCTCCCGCTCGGGCACATCGTGGAGCAGGATGGTGCCGGCAGTGCCCTTGGCCTCTTCCTTCTTGACCTCAGGGGCAGGTGCGGCGGGCTTGACCTCCGCAGCAGGGGCAGGGGCGGGCTTGGCGCTCTTGGCCATCATGACCTTGCCCAGACCCATGACCACAGCCATCAGCAGGGCCAGTCCGAAAAACACCACCGCATAGCCCAGCAGGGCGGTGATACCGGCCTCTGCGATGCCGATGAGGGCGGTTTTCATATGCAGCATACCGTCCCCTCCTTAAATCTCTTCGATGGTGTACTTAACGGCACGCTCTTCCCGCTCCTTGCGGCGCTCCAGGAATGCCTCGGCCACCTGGGGGAAAGCAGCGTAGGACAGCACATCCTCCTCGGTGCGTGCCAGATCGCCGATTTCGGCCTTGTACTTTTCAAAGCCGGGCTCCAGCAGGTCTGCAAAGCGGCAGGTCACAGGCTGCTCGTCGCCCAGCACCTGCTTGCGGAGGTTTTCGTCCACTACGCCGGGAGCCTTGCCGTACTCACCACGGAGATAGGCCTTGATCTCCTTGGAGACCATCTTGTACCGCTCACCGGCCAGCACGTTGTTGGTGGCCTGAACGCCCACCATCTGAGAAGAGGGGGTGACCAGGGGCGGATAACCCAGATCCTTGCGGACGCGGGGCACTTC
>JAZOBP010000069.1:0-5192 GCA_045596065.1 Lawsonibacter sp.
GGCCACCCTTGACTTCATGCACTGGATGGTCACAAGCCCCGAGGGCACACAGGTGCTGGCCCAGCAGTTCGGCCAGATCCCCTACGAAGATGAAGTCGGATCGTAGCCATGTCGTTCTGTGAGCCAAGGAGTTGGCTAAGACATTTGTCTTCCTAAGACCCCTGGGCCTCCGACTTGGCCACCCTTGACTTCATGCACTGGATGGTCACAAGCCCCGAGGGCACACAGGTGCTGGCCCAGCAGTTCGGCCAGATCCCCTACGAAGATGCGCCCCCCAACCCCAACCCCTTCCTCAACGACGCCGACACCTATCTGGAAAACGGCAACACCACCGTAGACTGGGTGTTCACCTACACCCCCGACGTCAACCGCTGGCGTGCCGGCCTTGCCTCCGCCCTGACCCAGTACAGCAGCGGCGGCGACTGGGAGCGTGTGCGTACCGCCTTCGTGGAGGGCTGGAACGCCGGGGAGTAAGGCCAAGCCCGGAACACCGCCCCCCTTGGCTCCCCTTGCAGGGGAGCTGTCGGCCACAGGCCGACTGAGGGGTAGATACCGCCTCATCTGCAAAGGGAGGAATGAACAAATGCAAGCCATCATGCGCCGCCGGCACAGCGTCAACCGGCAGACCCCGGGCCGGTACTGGCCCGTCTTTCTCCTGCCCACGGCGGCGGCCTTTGCCGTGGGCTTCGTCTGGCCCTTTTTCCGTGGGCTGTATCTGTCCCTGTGCTCCTTTACCACCACCTCCGACGCACGCTTCATCGGGGGTGAAAACTATCTGGCCGCCCTGCAGGACGAGGGCTTTCTCCACTCCTTCTGGTTCACCGCCCTGTTTGCCGGGGTGTCGCTGGTGCTCATCAACGTGCCGGCCTTCGCCGCCGCCTACGCCCTGACCCGCAACATCCGGGGCCGGAGCCTGTTCCGCACCGTCCTGTTCATGCCCAACCTCATCGGGGGCATCGTGCTGGGCTATATCTGGTCCATCCTCATCGACGGGGTGCTGCGCTGGTACGGCACGTCGGTGCTGCTCCAGACCCGGTACGGCTTCTGGGGACTGGTGATTTTGCAGTGCTGGCAGCAGGTGGGCTATATGATGATCATCTATATCGCCGGTCTCCAGTCGGTCAACGAGTCTATGCTGGAGGCCGCACGCATGGACGGGGCGGGCCGCTGGGCCACCCTGTGGCGTGTGACCATCCCCAACCTTATGCCGGCGGTGACCATCTGCCTGTTCCTCACCCTCACCAACAGCTTCAAGCTCTTTGACCAGAACCTTGCCCTCACCGGCGGCGCCCCCATCCACTTTGAGCCGGGGGCAGGGGGGAGCCTGAACAGCATCCGCACCACGGAGATGCTGGCCCTGAATATCTACAACACCTTCTACGCCGCCGGGGCGGTGTCCAGAGGTGTGGCACAGGCCAAGGCCGTGCTCTTCTTTGTGCTGGTGGCGGCCATCTCCGCCATTCAGCTGCGTGCCACAGGCAAACGGGAGGTGCAGCAATGAGCCGATCCGACCGACGGCGCAGCCGTATCCTCACCGTGGTGCTCTCGGTGGTGTGTCTTGCCTATATCTACCCCATTGCCGTGGTGGTCATCAACGCCTTCAAGGCCAACAGCTATGTAAAGTCAGATACCTTTGCACTGCCCACCGAAGATAGCTTTGTGGGCCTTATGAACTTCGTCAAGGGCATGACGGCGGGCAACTATCCCTTTGCCCTGTCCCTCTTTTACACCTTTGTCATCACCCTTTTGTCCGTGGGGCTGATCCTGCTGTGCACCTCCATGGCGGCGTGGTATATCGTCCGGGTGAACAACCGCATCTGCCGGATTTTGTACTACCTGTTTGTCTTTTCCATGGTGGTGCCCTTCCAGATGGTCATGTTCACCCTCAGCCGCACCGCCGACGAGCTGCGGCTCAATAGCCCGTGGACGATCCCGGTGGTCTATCTGGGCTTCGGAGCGGGCCTTGCGGTGTTTATGTTCAGCGGCTTTGTGCGCTCCGTGCCCGTGCAGATCGAGCAGGCGGCGGCCATGGACGGCTGCGGCCCGGTGCGTACCTTCTTCTATGTGGTGCTGCCCATGCTCAAGCCCACCATGATCTCCGTGGGTATTCTGGAGATCATGTGGATCTGGAACGACTATCTCCTGCCCTATCTGGTGCTGGACCGCAACCGCTATATGACCGTCCCCATCCACATCCAGTACCTCCGGGGCAGCTACGGCTCGGTGGATCTGGGTGCCACCATGGCGCTGATTCTGCTGTCCATCCTGCCCGTGGTGATCTTCTACCTACTGTGCCAAAAGCACATCATCAAGGGGGTCGCTGCAGGCGCCGTCAAGGGTTAAAAAAACCTTGCCAAAGGTGGAAACACCGTCCGGGGTTAAACCTCGCCCGCTTTGCCATACTGAGATATGCGGCATATAAGCCTTCTCCTTGAGGAGAAGGTGGCAGCCCGAAGGGCTGACGGATGAGGTGTAAATGCCGCAGAGGGGAGAGGTGAAAGCATGGAACAAAAGCCAACAGGCCCTATAGCCCGGCTGGCCCTCACCGCCGTGGCTCTGGCGGTGCTCACGGTGACGCTGATCGTGCCGCCCCAGAGCGCCGTCGGGCCCACGGTGACCGCCATGGCGCCGGAGGTGCTCACCGGGCTCAAGCCTGCCGCCGGTGCGGCACAGCCGGAGCAGGAGACCGCCGGCCAAAGGCTCGTACCCATGGGCTGTACCGTGGGCATCAAGCTGTTTTGCGACGGTGTTTTGGTGGTGAGCATGGGGGAGGGTGAGACCGCCGGGTCGGCCATGGGCCTGCAGCCCGGTGACGTCATCACCCACATCAACGACACCGAGGTGGACACCATCGAGCAGACCCGTGCCCTGCTGGGCACGCTGGCCGGTCAGCCCCTGACCCTGCGCATCGACCGGCAGGGCAGCCCCCTGACCCTGACGGGGACGCTGCCCGACGGACAGCTGGGCGTGTGGATCCGGGACTCCATGGCCGGCATCGGCACCATGACCTACTACGACCCGGCTACCCAACGCTTCGGGGCGCTGGGCCACGGCATCAACGACGTGGACACCGCCCGGCTCATGACCATGACCTCGGGGTCGATCATGCCCGCTGAGGTCACCGCCGTGCGCCGGGGGGAAAAGGGCAAGCCCGGTGAGCTTCACGGCAGCTTTCAGGTGGAGCAGGACTTGGGTCAGCTCTACGCCAACACGGGCGCCGGGGTGTTCGGTACGCTGGGTGAGACCGACCTTGCCGGCCAGACCCAGCCCCTGCCCGTAGCCAAACGCAGTCAGGTGCACACGGGCAGGGCCGCCATCCGCTCCGCCGTCACCGGTGACGGGGTGGAGGAGTACGAGGTGGAGATCGTGCGTATCTATCCCAAGACGGAGGGGGAGCGGCGCAACCTCATGGTCAAGGTCACGGACAAGCGGCTGCTGGACTGCACCGGCGGCATCGTGCAGGGCATGAGCGGCAGCCCCATCATTCAGGACGGGCGTCTGGTGGGCGCCCTGACCCATGTGCTGGTCAACGACCCCACCCGTGGCTACGGCATTTTGATGGAGACCATGCTGGATGCGGCGGCATAGCAAAAGACAGGGGCAGTTGCCCCTGTTTTTTCTTGACATTCCGGCTGTGAAATTATACACTGAGAGAAGCGTTTTATAACAACCGGAGGTTTCTATGCGCAAGACAAAAATCATCTGTACCATCGGCCCGGCCTGTGCCACCCAGGAGATCCTGACCGAGATGTGCAAGGCCGGCATGAATGTGGCCCGGCTGAACTTTTCCCACGGCACCCATGCCGAACACAAACAGGTCATCGACCGCATCAAGCAGGTGCGGGACAAGCTCATGTCCCCCCTTGCCATCATGCTGGACACCAAGGGCCCCGAGTACCGCATCGGCACCTTTGCCGACGGCAGCGTGGAGGTGCGTCAGGGCAGCACCTTTGTGTTTACCACCGAGGATGTGCAGGGTGACGAGACCTGTGTGAGCATCAGCTACAAGGGCCTGATCCGGGACCTGTCCGTGGGCGACCGTATTCTGGTCAACAACGGCCTTGTGATCTTTGAGGTCACGGCGCTGGAGGATACCCGTGCCATCTGCACCACCGTGGTGGGCGGCACCCTGAGCAACCGCAAGAGCATGTCCTTTCCCAACAAGGTCATGTCCGGCCCCTACCTGTCCGAGCAGGACAAGGCCGACCTGCTGTTCGGCATCGAAAACGACGTGGACTTTGTGGCGGCGTCCTTCGTCTCCACCAAGGAGGACGTCATGTGCGTGCGCCGGTTTCTGGACGAAAACGGCGGCGGCGACATCGACATCATCGCCAAGATCGAAAACCGTGCCGGCGTGGACAACGTGGAGAGCATCTGCGAGGCCTGTGAGGGCATCATGATCGCCCGCGGCGATCTGGGCGTGGAGATCCCCTTTGTGGAGGTCCCGTCGGTGCAGAAGCTGCTGATCAGCAAGTGCCGTATGCTGGGCAAGCGTGTCATCACCGCCACCGAGATGCTGGAGTCCATGATCCACAATCCCCGTCCCACCCGTGCGGAGATCTCGGACGTGGCCAACGCCGTCTACGACGGCAGCTCCGCCGTGATGCTCTCGGGCGAGTCCGCCGCCGGCAAGTATCCCGTGGCCTCGGTGAAGAACATGGCGGACATCTGCTGCTACACCGAGCAGAACGTCAACTACCGCAAGCGCTTTTTCAACACCGATTTCCGCATCAAAAACAATCTGGACGCCATCTCCCACGCCACCTGCTCCATGGCCATCGACGTGGGTGCCAAGGTCATCGCCGTGTGCTCCATGAGCGGCATCACCGCCCGTATGGTCAGCCGCTTCCGCTGTCCGGTGGACATCATGGGCATCACCACCAACAAAAAGGTCTGGCGCAAGCTGTCCCTGAGCTGGGCCGTGACCCCCGTGCTGACGGAGGAGTACTCCTCCATGGACGTGCTGTTCTACAGTGCCAAAAAGAGCGCCGTAGCCACCTTCGGCCTGCAGCCGGGGGACAACATCGTGCTCACCGGCGGCCCCATCAACGGCCAGATGGTCAACACCAACACCATCAAGGTGGAGCAGGTGTGACCCCTTCCGCCACAGCAGAAAAACGACAAAAGACACAGGCAGTTCAAGGACTGTCTGTGTCTTTTTTTGTATAACGAAAACCATGGGCTATGCCCAT
>JAZOBP010000070.1:0-7376 GCA_045596065.1 Lawsonibacter sp.
ACGGTGCGTCCCTTTTTCTCCGCCCGCTTGGACTCATACAACCGCAGGTTGGCGAGAGGGGTACGGGTGCGGATGGCACCTGCCTGTACCTCCACCATCCCCTGATTATCAGCACTCTTGAGCACCACCGCCTGCAGGCCCATATCCACCAGCTGCACCCGATCCCCCGCCACCAGTTCACGGGGCAGGGTGTACTCCTCCTGCCGACGCTCTGTAATGGGGTCCGCCGCATCCTCCATCTCCCGCAGACGGGATTTAAGACTGCTCTTGGCCTGTCTGGTCTTGTCCGCAAACTCGGCGGCTTCCTTTTGCTTGCGCAGTTGATCCAGCTCATCCATCAGCGCCTGTGCCTGATGGCGGGCCTTCTCTACGATCTGCCGTGCCTCACGGCGGGCAGACTCGATCTCCCGCTCACGGCGGGTAGCGATATCCTCTAATTTCTCCTCACTCTCCCGAGCGGCACGCTGTGCCCGCTGACGGGCACTCTCCGCCTCGGTGAGCATCTGCTCCAGCTCCTGACGGCGGGCATCCAAACGGCTGACCACCTCTTCCAGGCGGCGGTCATCCACCGACACCAGACTGCGGGCGTGGTCCACCAAGGAAGCCTCCATGCCCAGCCGCTCGGTAATGGCAAAGGCGTTGGACCGTCCCGGGGCACCGATAAGCAGTCGATAGGTAGGGCGCAAGGACGCCACATCAAACTCGCAGCCCGCATTCTCCACCCCGGGGGTGTGAATGGCATAGGCTTTCAGCTCCGCATAGTGGGTGGTAGCACCGATCCGTGCCCCCTGTCCCCGCAGCTGCTCCAGGATGGCCACAGCCAGCGCCGCACCCTCTACAGGGTCGGTACCGGCCCCCAGCTCATCCAGCAGGATAAGAGTGTTCTCATCCGCCTGCTCCAAAATACCCACAATGGTGGTCATATGGGAGGAGAAGGTGGACAGGGACTGGGCAATGGACTGCTCGTCCCCGATATCGGACAGCACCCGCCCGAATACCCGCACCGTGCTGTCTGCCCCGGCCGGGATGTGCAGACCGCACTGGGCCATGAGAGTCAGCAGGCCAATGGTTTTTAACGTGACCGTCTTGCCGCCGGTATTGGGGCCGGTGATGACCAGCGTGTCAAAGTCCACACCCAGAGAAAGGTCGTTTGCCACGGCACTTTTCCGATCCAGCAGGGGGTGGCGCGCCTTGGTCAGCTGCAGGCCCTTGTCAGACAGCCGGGGACAGGCCCCGCCCATACGCACAGACAGCTTGGCCCGGGCAAAGATACAGTCAATGAGCACCAGCAGATGGTAGTCCTGCAGAATGTCCTCCTTGTGGGCCGCCGCCTCGGCAGACAGCTCAGCCAGAATACGGTCGATCTCCTTGCGTTCCTTGGTCTGCAGCTCCCGCAGCTCGTTATTGGCCTTGACCACGCCCATAGGCTCAATAAAAAAGGTAGAGCCGGATGCAGACACATCATGGACAAGGCCGGGAATGTCGTTTTTATGCTCGCTCTTCACGGGCACCACGTAGCGGTCTGCCCGGATGGTGATGATGGACTCCTGCAAATAACGGGACTGGTTGGAGGAGATGATCTTCTGCAAAATCTCCCTCACTTTGGCCTGTGTGGCCCGGATGTGACGGCGGATGGCAGCAAGCTCGGTGCTGGCGCTGTCGGCGATCTCATCGTCACCCAGAATGGAGCCGGAGATGCGGTCCTCCAGATAACGGTTTGCCGTCAGGCTGCGGAACAGGTGGTCAATGCAGCTGTCCTCCCCCGCTCCGTCCCCATACTGGCGCACGGTGCGTGCGCTGCGCAGCACAGCAGCGATGTCCGTCAGCTCCCGGGTGTTGAGGCTGCCCCCCATGTCGGCCCGCTGAAGGCTTGCGCCCACAGGCTTGACCCCGGACAGAGCAGGGGTGCCCCGCAGGGTGAGCATATTCACCGCCGCCCCGGTCTCTGCCAGAGCCCGGGCCACATCCTCCGGGTCGGTCATGGGCCGCAGAGCCAAAGCCCGATCCTTGCCCTCCTGGGTCACGGCACAGTCGGCCAGCTGCTCCAGCACACGGGGCAGCTCCAGCGTCTGTATGGACTTTTCAAACAGGTCGGTCATAGGCTTCATCCTCATAAAACTACGTTTTTCTCATCATACACCAAAACAAGCCCCGGGGCAACAAAAAGCCGATGCCAAAGCACCGGCTTTTGTTCTTACGCAATGCTGTAGCCGCCCCGCACCAGCACCTTGGTGGTGTTGGCGGTGGCCTTAACGGCCCGGTCGGTGATGGTAGCCATGTAAAGGTGATTGACTTCAAGGGCACTGCCGTTGTTGAGGTTCTGGCCCGTGGTGGTGTTGATCAGACCGGGGTTGGAGGGACTGACACACTGAGCCGTGCCGATGCGCAGCATGACCTCGCAGCCCACGTCCATCTTCAGCTGCTGCCCCTTGGTCAGAGTGACCACAGCGTAGGTGGCGTTGTTGTTCTGGCTCTGGTGCTGCTTTACCGCCTCCTCCATCCGGGCAGAATAGCCTCGAATGGCCTCGTCCAGCTTGTCCACCAGCTGCTGCTCATAACCGGCCACACGCTCATCCACCTGCTCCAGCACGGCAGGGATGGCTGTCTGTTCCAGATAGCTCAGGGTGATCAGGGGATCCTCCTTGGTGCCCTCTCCGGCGGCCAGAGCCACACCGGCCAACAGGCAGACGCCGGCCAGCAGGACGCTTGCAAACCGTACCAGCATACGCTTTTTCTGATCCATCATATGTAACGCTCCTTTTCGGTGAGGGACGCCCGGAGGCGCCCCCTCGGTTTAGACCATAGTCTCGGGATGCAGGCCGAAGCTCACCGCAATGGCTCCGTCCACCTGCTTCATCACCGTTTCGTCCACCTTGCCCATATGCTCTCTCAGCCGGCGCTTATCCAGCGTGCGGATCTGCTCCAGCAGGACAATGGAGTCCTTGGGCAGACCGTAGCTCATGGCCGCCAGAGAAATATGGGTGGGCAGCCGTGCCTTGCCCGTCTGGGAGGTAATGGCAGCGGCAATGACGGTGGGGCTGTGGCGGTTGCCCGTATCGTTCTGCACGATGAGCACCGGCCGCACGCCCCCCTGCTCGCTGCCCACCACCGGGCTGAGATCGGCGTAAAAGATATCGCCCCGTTTCACATTGTTGTCCACGCTATTCACACTCCGCCGGAAAGATAGTACGCGTTAACACAGATGTCCTATGTAACGCTGCACTATGATTTTCCCACGGGGCGGTCGGGTTTATACCGATGAAATATTTTTTGTTCCCGGCCGTCCACGCCCGGCGGCGGAACTCAAGTCCCGCAGCTCCGTGTCATTCTATGTTGGGGACAGGAGCGGCGTTCACGGTTGGTAAATGCGGCAGACACGGGGGGACACGTCGCACAAAAGCTCGTAGGGAATGGTGCCCAGCCGGTCGCTGAGCTCCTCAAGCGGCTTGTCCCGGTCAAAGAGGGTGGCCACACTGCCTGCCTCTACGTGGGGCAAGTCGGTCACGTCCACCATGCACATGTCCATACAAATGCGGCCCAACTGTGGGGCACGACGGTCTCCAAAGGCCACTTCAAGATGGTTGGACAGCAGCCGGAAAAGCCCATCCCCGTAACCGACGGGCAGCACCGCAACCCGGCTGTCCCGCTCCAGCACACGGGTGCAGCCGTAGCTGACGGGAGTGCCGGCCGGCAGCCGACGCACGTCGGCCACACGGGTACGCACAGCCATGACGGGCACAAGACCGGGGCCGTCCAGACCCACACAGGAGGGGTCGGGATAGTGGCCGTACAGGGCGATGCCCGGCCGCACCATGTCCAGATGGGTACAGGGGTATTTTAACGCAGCGGCGCTGGCTGCGCAATGGCGAATATCAAATGTAATGCTGTGATTCTTTTCCAGCCGGTCAAGGGTGTCCAGAAACCGGGTGAACTGGAGCATGGTATAGTCCTCGTCCCCATCGGCGTTGGCAAAGTGGGTGAACACGCCCTCCCACTCCAGTCCGGGCAGGGCACACAGTGCTGCCGCCTCAGCCGCCGCCTGTACCGGGTCGTGGGCAAGGATGCCCACACGGCTCATGCCCGTGTCCAGCTTCAGGTGCACTTTGGCCGTCACGCCACGTTCCAGAGCGGCCTGAGACAGCGCCTTTGCAAGGGCCGGGGTATATACCGTCTGGGTCAGGCCCAGCTCCACCACCTGTCCGGCCAGCTCTGCAGGGGTCTGACCCAGAATGAGGATGGGTGCGGTGATGCCCGCCTGCCGCAGCTGCCGGGCCTCCTCAAGGCAGGCCACCGCCAGCATCTCGCAGCCCAGCTCCACCAGACGCTTTGCCACCGGCACCGCCCCGTGTCCGTAGGCGTTGGCCTTGACCACGCCCAGAAAACGGCAGCCCGGTGCCAGCATGGCCCGTAAAGCCCGGTAGTTATGAGTCAGGGCGTCCATGGATATTTCCGCCCAGGTGCGTGTACGCTCCTGTTCCATCGTGTTTCCTCCATACCTCGCCCTCAGCACAGGGCAAAGCGCTCGAATGTACAAGAAATGACCCGCCGTCCGTCCCAGAATATCTCTCCCTGACACAGCTGACGGCTTTGCAGATCAAACCAAAGGGAGACCTCCCGGCCCTGTCCCCGTTCCAGCTCCGGATCCCGGTATAGAACGTGCAGGGTGTCCCGTTCTCCCAGCCTCTCATGGGCACAGCTGTCTATGAAGCCGTGCTGCGCCGCATCCAGCAGCGCAGGCAGAGCCCCCAGTACGGTAAGGCCCTGATCGTCCAGCGTGCCGGTGTCCAAAATCACATCGTCAAAGGTCAGGGCACTCTGCCGACCCTCCAGCCGGGCCGAGATGCCGGCTACCTCCTCCGGCCCGGTCACCGTCAGGGTGGTTACCTCCCCCCGGACGCTCACCGCCACCGTAAAGGTATGGACCCGTCTGCCGTAGTCCGCCGTGATCTCCATGACCCCGTCGCAGCCACCGGCCTCCAGATAGCTCCGGCGCATATCCAGAGCCTGCTGCATAGGCCCCGGCTCCTTGTCCCCGCCGCAGCCGGACAGCAGCAGGGTCATCATCAGTACGCACATCCAAAAGGCTCTGCGCACGATATTTCCTCCAAGCAGATAATTACGTTTCTTCCATCTCCCGCACCGCCCGGGGCAGCATAGCCAGCAGGTCGGTGGGTGTCATGGCATACTCCCCCAGCTCCCGGGCGCACAGATCGCCCGCCCGACCGTGGAGCCACACGGCCATGGCCGCACTTTCCGCCGGGTCAAAACCCTGACCCACAAAGGCCAAAATCATACCGGCCAGCACATCACCGCTGCCCCCCTTGGCCATGCCGGGATTGCCGCTGGTGTTGATCCACACCCTTCCGTCCGGTGCGGCGGTGACGGTGCGGTGTCCCTTGAGCACCAGCACACAGCCGTGCGCCCGGGCAAAGTCGGATGCCGCCCTCTGCCGATCCTCCACCGGGCACTTGACGCCGGTCAGCCGGACAAACTCCCCCTCGTGGGGGGTGAGGATGGTGGGTGCCTTACGCCCGGCCAGTATGTGGGTATGTCTGGCAAGGGCATTGAGCCCGTCGGCGTCCAGTACAAGAGGGATCTTCAGCTGAGCCGTCAGGATACGGGCCAGCTGTGCCATGTCCTCTCCTACACCAAGCCCCGGGCCGATGAGAGCGGCGTCACAGCGGCTTATCTGCTCCAGCACCTGTTCCGGCTGACTATCCAGAGGCCGGGGCATGGCCTCGGCGCAGCGGCTTGCCACCACCGCCCAGACCTCCTCCGGCACGCCCAGATAAACCAGTCCGGCCCCGGTACGCAAAGCACCCTGTGCGGCAAAAACCGGTGCCCCGGTATAGCCTACGCTGCCGCCCACGATATATACCCGGCCAAAGTCGCCCTTATGGGCCTGACGGGGACGCCGGGGCAGCCGAAAGGTCTGCTGAGTTACTTCAACACTCATAAATGCCCCTCCTCCCCCATTTTGGATTTTCATTATATCACATCTTTGCCTCCCTGTCACCCGAAACATACACGCACCGCCCATGCCGCCGCAATAAAGCCCGCCAGATCGGCGCACAGGGCCGCCGGCACAGCGTACCGGGTGCGTGTCACCCCCACCGCCCCAAAGTAGACGGCGATGGCATAAAAGGTAGTCTCCGTAGATCCCAGCATCACCGCCGCCACCCGGCCAATGTAGGAGTCCGGGCCGTAGGTGGCGATCAGCTCCGAGCCCACCCCCAGCGCCGCACTGCCGCTGACCGGCCGCAGGAGCATCAGTCCCACGGTCTGCGCCGGGATGCCCAGCCGCTCCAGCACCGGGGCGACCCACCCGGCCACAAGCTCCATCGCCCCCGAGGCACGCAGCATATGCACCACCGTCAGCAGCGCCACCAGAGAGGGCAGGATGCGTACCAGCGTTTTCAGCCCCTCCCCTGCCCCATGCACCAGAGCCGAGTACACATCCACCCGTCTGCATTGGGCGTACAGGGCAATGCCTGCCATAAGCATCGGAATAAGCATCGTCATCAGCATCTGCTTCATTGCCGTCCCCTCCATGCAAAGGAAAACAGCTTTACCGCACAGATACCCACACACACCGACACCGTTGAGGCCAGCCACACCGCCGGCAGGATGTCAAAGGGTGCCGTACTGCCCGCCCCGCTGCGCACCGCCGCCACGGTGGTGGGGATAAGCTGGATGGAGGCCGTATTGCACACCACCAGCATACACAGGCTGTCCCCTGCCGTACTGCCTCCCCGGTGCAGCCGCCTTGCCGCCTCCAGCCCCGGCGGTGTGGCGGCATTGCCCAAACCCAGCAGATTGGCCGACACATTGGCGGCAATGGCATCCATGGCCCCCCGTTCTGCGGCGGACGGGTACAGCTTTGTCAGAATAGGCCGCAGCAGCCGTGCCAGCTTTGCCGCAAGCCCCGCTCGACTCATAACCTCCATCAGTCCCGTCCACAGGCACAGCATCCCTCCGATGGACAGGCACAGCTCCAGAGCCGCCCCGGCCCCCTCCACCGCCGCCGCTGCCACCTGCTCGGCCCGACCTGTGGCGATGCCGCACAGCACCGACACCACCGCCATCCCCGTCCAGATCACCGACATGGTCACGCGCACCCCTCCATTCCTTCCACTTATATGACCCGTCCCGGTAAACATGCCAGTCATTCTTTTCTGCATGACAAAAAATCCAAGCAGCCCTGGCTGCAGGGATTTTTGTTGGTTATCGGTTTTAGCCGATGGCGTTGGTGCCGTATGCCGGGTCCAGCTCGTCCTCGCCCAGCTCTACGTCGCTGAGGAAGAGGGTGCTGTCCTGAATGGCAAAGACCTCCAGCTCCAGACTGGGCTCAACAAAAAGGTTCTTTTTCATAATGT
>JAZOBP010000071.1:0-3830 GCA_045596065.1 Lawsonibacter sp.
TGGACTTGCCGCTGCCCGTGGCACCGATGATGCCCAGATGGCCGCCCCGGGGCAGGGAGAAGGAAATGTGCTCCAGCGTGGGGGTGCGCTTGCGGGGATAGGTGAAGGTGACATCCTCAAAGCGGATGTGATCGTCGGTCCGGGTGTCGGGCAGCTCATCGGCAGAATGTACGACCAGATCCTCAGGGGCGTCCAGCACCTCCAGAATACGGTTGGCGGAGGCGGCGCACTTGGTATAGGCGGTAAAGATGCGGTTGATGGACATAAGGGCCATGGAGATCTGGGTGAAATACTGCATAAAGGCAATGACCGTCTCGGGGTTGGAGGTGCCTGCCTGTACCCGGTGGGCGGCCAGCACCACCACGGCGATGATGCCGCCGTTCATGAGGATGTTGAGCACAGGGTGCATCAGGCTCATGACCGTTCTGGCATGGATCTCGTCCCGGACCAGAGCATGGTTGACGCTGTCATAGCGGCGGTGCTCGTAGTCCTGCTTGGACAGGGCCTTGATCACCCGGATGCCCTGGGTATCCTCACGCACTACACGTACCATGTTGTCCATGGAGTGCTGTACCTTGGTAAACAGAGGGATGCCCCAACGGGAGATACAGAAGATCAAAGCAAAGATCACCGGCATCAGCGCCAGCATGACCGTGGCCAGATGGGCGTCCATAAACACCGAGATGCCGACGCCGCCGATGAGCAGAATGGGCGCACGCACGCCGATGCGCTGCATCATGCCCACAAAGTTGGTCACGTTGTAGGTGTCCGAGGTGATCCGGGACTCCAGAGAGGGGATGGTGAACTTGTCCGTCTGGGCGGCAGACAGGTGCAGGGTGCGGCGGAACAGATCCCGGCGTACCGTGCGGCAGGAGTCACGGGCCACAGCGGCGGCCATGCGGTTTGCCGTGACGTTCATGGTCACGGCCAGAATGGCGCACACCACCATAGCCCCGCCCCAGCGCAGGATCTCATACAGGTCCTGCCGTGCCACTACCACACGCAGTACATGGCTGAGGATAAAGGGCAGCATAAGCTCGGCGATGGTGCCGGAGATTTTGATGGCCAGACCCAACAGCATGCGGCGGCCGTAGGGCCTGAGGTATCGCACAAGCAGTTTCATCCGTCTACCACATCCTTTGAATTGACGTACTCCTGCGCCCGTTGGGTGATTTTCAGCAGGGTGTCATTGAATTGCTCCAGTTCCTCCGGGGAGATGTCAGAAAAGAGATACGCATCCCACTCCTGAATGCTTTGACGCAGGTCGGGGACCAGCTCCAGCAGCTTCTGGGTGGGATAGACCAGCATCTGCCGCTTGTCGGCCTCGTCCGGGCGGCGCTCTACGTAGCCCTCACGCTCCAAACGGGCCAGATGCCGGGTCACATTGTACTTGTCCATATACACCCGGCGGGCCAGCTGCTCCTGAGACAGACCCGGGGTGTTGCAGATGGGCAGGACGTAGTTGTGATAGGGGGCGCCCAGACCGCTGTGCCGCAGGCGGAAGGTGCGGAACATGCTTTGACAGCGGCTGAGAATGTTGATCCGTCGAGTGGTCAGTGACATAGTACCCTCCTGAAAGTTGCATCTGCAACTATTATAAACGCCCTATATAGGGATTGCAACCCTTTGGGGCAAAAAAATCAGCCCGTTTGTCAAAAACGGACTGATTTTTGTCAGAGGTAAAACCGGTGGCAGCCGATGGTGGTGTGGTAGGTGCGGTTGTTGACGATCCAGGTGCCGGCGGACAGGGCCGGGGCAAAGAAGTACAGGCACGGGCCCACCACCTGGGCCCCCTCCAGACACAGCTTGGCGGCTAAGACAGACAGGTGATAGGGGTCCTGGTAGATGGTACCGTTGGACACCGGCTCAAACTGATCCTTCTGGAAGATCACCCCGTACAGGGTGTTGGGAAAAACCGGGCTGTTCAGGCGGTTGAGCACCACATTGCCTACGGCGATCTGGCCCACAAGGGGCTCGCCCCGGCTCTCGGCGGAGATGACCCGGGACAGCCAGTACATAGTGTCCGGGTCGTAGTAAGTATCCCCGTGCTCCAGAGGAGCGGGACTGCCGGATACCCGGACGGTGTTGGTCTGCCCCTCCCAGTCCACCTCCAGCCCAAAGACCGTGGCGGCGGAGCGTACCGGGATCATGGTGCGTCCGTCCACCAGCTGTACCCCGTGGGGGACGTACAGGGCACGGCTGTTGGCCTCCAGCCAGTTTTCGCCCGGTCGGGCGGTGAGGGAGAGAGCGCCGCCCGTCAGGTGAGCGCCCGACCCGTCCCAGCGGACCGAGTAGTCGCCCATGGCCTGTGCAAAGGCGGTCAGAGGCACATAGGCCGTGCCGCTGCGGATAAAGGGGGCCACGTCACCGGAAAGGGGGGTGCCGTTGATCTCCACGCAGACGGGGGTGTGCTGCGCCCCCACAGGCAGGGTGAGCGCAAGGGCCAGCACCCCGGCACACACCGCCGGGAGCAGGCGCTTAAAACAAGAAATTAACATAAGGGGCCTCCTTTGGTTTTGTAACCAAATTGTAACCTCTTGAAGGGAAAAAGGGCAAGCTGTAAATGCTGGAAAGAAAACCGGCACACCTGAATGACAGGTGTGCCGGCGGCAGATGGGTCAGCTGTTGATAAGCTTGGCGGCGGTGTCGTAGTCCTCGGCTACCAGCAGCAAAAGCGTGCTGCCCCGACGGGAGAGGATGGCCTTTTCCAGCTTGGGGACTTCTGTGGGGCGGTAGTTTCGGTTGGCCTGAAGCTGACTGTCCAGATACAGCTCCAGCCCGTCATAGGCGGCTGCGGCGCTGTCCTCGGAAGAAAAGGTAAGCACCACCACCTGCTCGCAGGTGGCTCCGGCGGAGCAGTAGCCGGCCCCGGCGGTAAGCTCCCCCTGCCGGGCCTTGGACTGGTCAAGACCGTACAAAATCCAGATCAGCTCGGCATCCAGCGGCTCCAGCGGCTCGGAGAACACCTCGGCCTCTGCCAGCTGAGCGGCAAGGTCGGGGCTGTAGTCCGCCGTGGGGGTGTGTACCACGGAACAGGCGGTCAGGCAGCACAGAAGGACAAGGGAAATCAGCTTTTTCACGGTGCAGTCACCTCGGTATTGGTTTGGGGCTGTTCGTCGTCCGTGGGCAGGGCAGGCTCGTCCGGCGTGGGGGCTTCTTCAACGGGAGGCTCTGGACGGACGATGGGATACAGGGTGTCATAGTCCACGGTGTGGGTCTGGAAGTATTCCAGCTGTTTTTTGCAGTAGGGGGCCAGCATGTGTACCCCGTCCCGGCTGGCGTCGGCGGGCAGCTGTCCGTCTACGGCAAAATGGGTGTAGAGATCCAGCAGGGGCACGTGCTTTTCGGCAGCGGCCTTGCAGATGAGCTCGTTGTAGGTGCGGATGCGGTCATTTTTCAGGTAGCCAAAGCCGCCGGTGGCCGCCACCTTGCCCTCGTTGAGGGGAATGAGGGTCTGGACGTAGATCACAGCGTCGGGCTGACAGGCACGTACGGCGTCAATGGCATTGCAGTACTCCGTATAAAACAGCTCCGTGTCCCGGTAGCCCAGCTCGTTGACGCCCAGACACAGGTACACCTTGGCGTAGCTGCCCTTAGCCAGAGCATCCAGCACAGTATACAGGGTGCCGTTGATGTTGATGGCACGGGTCTTGTCAAAGGTGAACACGGACAGGCCCTCACAGGTCAGCCGCTTGCCCTGCTTGACACCGCTGAAGCGCCAGAAGCCCTCGGTGCGGGAGTCACCCACAAAGGCGGCGTCGGCAAAGTAGTGGTTGTCCACCGGCTCGCTCTCGGGTACGGGAGCGGTAAAGTCATAGGTGGGGGAGGGG
>JAZOBP010000072.1:0-2984 GCA_045596065.1 Lawsonibacter sp.
AGACCGCTTGGCCTCCGACTTCTTACCCGCCACCCGGGCAAGCCGAGGCTTTGGTCAGGCGGTTTTTCTGCTGGGCCCCTGGTTTGCCTTTGTGTGTGTGGAATTTCTAAATAAAAGCAACCTGATCCGTGACTTTGCCCCGTGGCAGCTTTTGTTCAATCTGATCTGGTACTATATCCTGTTCGTTGCCCTGCGTCTGGTGTTGGGACGCATCCGTCGGGCAGGGACTCTGGCCATTTTGCTGAGCTTTTTTGCCGGACTGGTCAACCACTACATCCTGCGCTTTCGGGGCCGTATCCTCTTTCCTGCCGATCTGCGTGCCTGGCGTACCGCCGCAAATGTGGCCGAGGGCTTTGATTATTCCCCGGACATCTATGTGGTCCAGGCCCTTATCGTTCTGTTTCTCTATCTGTTTTTGCTGTTTATCTGTCATCCGGAGCCAAAGCGCCGCCCCATGCCCCTTGCTGCTGCGGTGGCTCTATGGATCAGCATTGCGGGTTACTGCTTTGCCTTCTTCTGCACGCCCATGCTGCCGGCGCTGAACATCTACACCCAGCAGTGGTCCACCCGCACCAACGGCTTTTTGTTCAACTTCACTGTGGCCGCCCGGTACAGCGTGGTGGACGCCCCCGTGGGCTACACCGATGAGGCGGTGGCCCGCCTGATCCAAAACCATCCCGCGCTGCCCGCCGACCTCTCCGCCACACGTCCGGTCAACCTCATTGTGATCATGAACGAGGGCTTTGCGGATATGACCGTCTTTGACGGTCTGGACATCAGTGAAGACCCCACGCCTTTTCTCCACAGCATGAAGGAGAACACGGTACAGGGTCTGCTCTACCCTCCCGTGACCGGGGGCGGCACTGCCAGTACGGAATACGAGTTTCTCACCGGCCTGTCCAACGCTTTCCTGCCCCCCCACTGCGTAGCCTATCAGCTGTATGTGTCAGAGGACACCCCTGCCCTGTCCACGGTACTGGGGGCTGACGGGTATACCACCACCGCCTTTCACCCCTACCACGCCAGCGGTTGGAACCGGCCGCTGGTATACCAGTATCTGGACTTTGACATGCAGCTTTATAACACCGACGTCAAAAATCCCCGCATGGTGCGTCGGTACATCTCAGACCGAAGCAGCTATGAAACGCTCTACACACTTACCGACCAAGCCGCTCAGGAGGGCCGAGATGCCTTCATTTTCAACGTGACTATGCAGAACCACTCGGGCTATGCGCAGGGCTGGAGCAACCTCAAGGACACCTTCACCCTCTCCCCGGAGCTGGAACAGGCCGACCCCAACGCCAGACAGTATTTTGCTCTCATGCGGGAGAGTGACAATGCGCTGCGTGAGCTTATTGAGCACTATCAGCAGGTAAATGAACCCACCCTCATTGTCTTTTTCGGCGATCACCAACCCTCTTTGAAAAACGCCTTTTACGAGGTGCTCTACGGCAAAAAGCTGGCCCAGCGCACGGACGAGGAGGTCATGCAGCAGTACGCCGTCCCCTTCTTCCTGTGGGCAAACTACGATATCCCGGAAGCAGAGGGGCTGCAGGTAAGCTCCAATCTCCTGAGCGTGCTGGTGGCCCGTACCGCCGGTCTACCTATGACCGGATGGATGAATTTTCTCTCCCAGCTCTATGACCGCATTCCCGTGGTGACCACCTCAGGCTATATCACCGCCGACGGTACCCTGACCGCCGATGCCGAGGCTCTCGCCCCGGAGCAGCAGAGATGGCTGCGGGACTACGAGATCCTTGCCTACTGTGCCCTTAAGGATATGACATCGGAAACCGTCTCCTTTTTCCATCCCAACTAAAAAACCGGCAGACACCAAACTAAGGTGTCTGCCGGTTTTTAGTTCGTTACTGCTCCAACAGTTCCAGCAGCAGGCGTTCGTTTTCTGCCGCTGCCTGATTGAGCTGTCGGGCCCGCTGGATCAGGCCCTCACGTCGGGTCTCATAGTCAGACATAAGAGCGTCCACCTGTCGGATGGCACTGGCCGGGTCGAAGTCAGTCACATCACCGGCACAGGGCATATCCAGTTCCAGCAGATAGCTGCTCACCTTGGGGTCATAGACCATGCCCACCAGAGGCACGCCCATGCGTGCGGCAAAGATCAGCGTATGCAGCCGCATGGCAAGGCACAACCGGCCCCGGGCAATAACGCCCATGATCTCCGAGGGCACCTGCGTCCCCTCCAGAACCCAGCCGGGTGCCTTCATGGCATCCAGCACCTGCCGGCTGATTCGGCGGTCCAGCTCCGGCTGCATAAGGACAAACAAACTTGCAAGGCCGTGGCGTTCATACAGATGATCGCACACTGCCGCCAGCTTTTGGGGATAGTCCCCCATCCCCTGCCAGCCGCGCACCGAGATAACGGCAAAGGGCTGATCCGCTGCAAGGCCGGTATGGGCCAGCAGCTGGTCTACCCGCTCCGCTCCGGCCTGCTCCATGGTGAACACAGGGTCTGCCGTCACGTGGAGATCCTCCCGCATGACTCCCATGGCACGCAGCTCAGCTGCGGAGTTGTGGTCACGCAGAGTCACCAGATCGGCCCGCTCCACCACTCGCCTGACCCGTCTGCGGTTGCTCTTTTTCTCCACCGGGCCGATGCCGTTGGCATAGAGCATGACTTTTTTCCTTCGCATACGGGCCATACGGATCACAGCCAGATAATAAAGCAAAGACCGGGTGGAGGTGCGGTCCTGAAGCAGACTGCCGCCGCCGGACAACAGCACATCACACCGACCCACAGCCCGCCAAACCTTGAGCATATTAAACCGGGGCACGGCATTCAAACCGTAGCGTTCCCCCGTCTGGGCCGGGTCATTGGACAGTACCGTGACCTCCAACTCGTCACTGGCGGCCAGCAGATTTTCATGTATGGTCTGGAGAATGGCGTCGTCGCCGGCGTTGGCAAAGCCGTAGTACCCGCTCATCACCACCCGATATTTCCGGCGGCGCACCTGATTGTAAACGGA
>JAZOBP010000073.1:0-5875 GCA_045596065.1 Lawsonibacter sp.
TCCGCACCATCCCGCTGGGCTTTGACGCCACCGCCATCATCGGAAAGATCTTTATTGTCCCCGGTACCGGTAAGTATTTCAAAAATGTGGACGGGGATCCCGAGTGCAACCTGGGCATCGTGCGCATTGCCGCCGACGGCAGGACGGCCGAGCTGCTGTGGGGCTACAGGGACGGGGGCAAGTTTACCTCGGAATTCCCTGCCCACCTCATGAGCCACATGGCCCGCCTGTCTGTAGACCCGGACAACCGGGTGGTCATGCACTGCCACCCCACCCATACCCTTGCCATGAACTACGTCCACGAGCTGGATGAGCGCAAGCTTACCCACACCCTGTGGGAGATGTGCACCGAGTGCATCGTGGTGTTCCCCGACGGCGTGGGCGTGCTGCCCTGGATGCTCTGCGGCACCAACTCCATCGGCGAGGCCACAGCAGAGAAGATGAAGGAGTTCCGGTTGGTGGTCTGGGGTATGCACGGCATCTACGGCGTGGGCAAGACCATGGACGAGACTTTTGGCCTTATCGAGACGGTGGAAAAAGCGGCTCAGGTCTACATGCTCACCGCCCACCTGCCCAGAATCAATACCATCCGGGATGAGGAACTCAAGGAACTGGCGGAGTTCTTTGGTGTAAAGTACCGCAAGGATTTTTTAAACCTTTAATAAAATGACAGAGCCCGGAGCGTGACGCTCCGGGCTTCTGTTTTTGCAGGCCAACATGGGGACTATGCTATTTAAGCTGGACCGTGAAGAGGGTAAAAACATCCGTTTCTTGCCCGTGGTGGTTACTCATGGCATGCTCGTCTGCACGATCTCGTGCATCTGCGCCCATTTGGTCTCCATGTCGGCCACGAGTTTGAACTGGGTGCGGGCCCGATCCAGATTTTGGCCGGGGCGATGGGTGGCAAAGTAATGGTCGCCATCCAGATAGTCGGTCAAAAACCGCACGCCGCACTCCAGCGTCATGAGTTTTGCTCCCATGGGTAGCATATCGCGCTCTGTTTGGGTCAGGCCGGGACAGGCGGACAAAAAGCCCTGGGTATAGGTTTGGAATCGGTCAAGCAGCATTTCTACCTTGGTCAGGTCCTGCTCGTCCTCTGCGGCGCTGGAGGCGCCGAAACGGATGCTGTCGCCAAAGTCATAGAGGCTCAGTCCGGGCATAACCGTGTCCAGATCGATGACGCACAGGGCCTTGCGGCTGGCACGATCCAGCATGACGTTGTTGAGCTTGGTGTCGTTGTGGGTCACACGCAGGGGCAGCTTGCCTGCCTCCAGCAGATCGGTCAGCGTGCCGGCCTCGGCCTCGTGAGCCAGTGCAAACTCGATCTCCTCACGCACCCCTTCGGCCCGACCCATGGGGTCTCGGGCCAGCACCTCACGGAAGATGCGGTAGCGGTCGGGGGTGTTGTGGAAGTTGGGGATGATCTCGTGGAGGGTGTGGGCGGGGAACTGGGCCAGCTGCTGCTGAAACTGCCCAAAAGCCACGGCACTTTCGTAAAAGTCCTGAGGCTGCTCCGGTTGCTGCAGGCACAGGGCATCCTCGATGAAAACATAGACCCGCCAGTAGGTGCCGTCGGCGGCGTGCTCATAGGCGGCCCCATCTGCCGTGGGGACAAGGGTAAGTACCCCACGGGGGTCGTCCGTCTGCCGGCGGAGATAGTCGGTGACGGCGGAGATATTTGCCATCAGGGCCGGTACGTTGGGGAAAATATTGTGGTTGATCTTTTGCAGAATATAGCGCCGGCCGGAGTGGGTCGTAACCAGATAGGTCTCATTGATGTGGCCGCAGCCATACCGCTCGCAGGTTGCGGGTCGGCTGTCCAATACAAACCGGGCAAGGAGATTGGTCATATATGCAGTCATGCCTGAGCCTCCCGCTTTTTCTTAAAGTCGGGGATCTCAATGGGCAGACCGCCGGCGGCGATGGACTGCTCGGACAGGGGGGTAACAGCCATCATGACAGCGGCATCGTATACGTCGATGGGCATGGGCGCACCGGAAGCCACGCAGCGGAAGAACTCACGATAGCACAGATAGTCCATGCCTCCGTGCCCGGCTTCACGTTCCTCGTCGGTAATGGCGGCCCACAGGGGATGCTCGTAGGTTTTGGCATACTCCTCCGCGTTGCCCCAGTGCTCCTTCCAGTTGCCCTCCGGCTCATGCACTCCGTCCAGAAAGACCGAGCAGTTGTTCTCGGTAAACAGACCCTTGGTCCCGTGTACCGTAAAGTCACGGGTGTAGTACCGGGGCAGGGTGGTGTCCAGCGTAAGGGTGATGGTCTGGCCGCCCTCACAGGTGATGACAGTGGTCACGATGTCGCCCTGGGCAAACTGCGCCTGACACAGATCCTTGTCCTCGGGGCGGTTTGCCAGACAGTACTCATGCAGACCTGCCGACTTGGAGGCGAAGCTGCTCAGACGTACCATGCGGTTGGAGCGGTTGATGTCCAGCACCTGCATGATGGGGCCCAGCTCATGGGAGGGGTAGTTCTCGCAGTTGCGGTTCAGGTACTCCTCCAGACGGTAGTGGCGCTTTTCCGCTCCGTCGGTGATCTCCTTGCGCAGGTCGTGGCCGTAACGGCCGGAGCAGTGTACCACCTGACCAAGTACGCCTTCACGTACCATGTTCAGCACCATCAGCTCCCAGCGGCCGTAGTTGCAGTTTTCCATAAACATATAGGGCGTTCCGGTACGCTCGTAGGCGTCCACCAGCTGCCAGCACTCGTCCACGCTGCGGGCGCCGCCCACCTCGCTGGCCACAGGGATGCCCTGCTCCATGCAGTGGAGCACCACCTCCACATGGGCCTTCCATGAGGTTACCACCACGGCGCAGTCCATGTGTTCCTTGGTCAGCACCCGATAATCGGTGGTCTCAAAGGGCCTGGGAAAGGCCTGCTCCTCAATGCGGTCTGCGGTGCCCTTTACCCGATCCTCGTATACGTCGCATACGGCAGTGACTTGGACATTGTCCATTTTGGGCAGAAAACGGAAGGCCAGCCCGTCGCCACGCTGCCCCAGCCCGATCACGCCGACTCGAATCTTATCCATGTCCATTGCTCCTTTACAATTTATTTATGGTATGCTATCCTTATTGTACAAGACTGTTTTTATATATTATATAGAAAAAAGGGTTAATACAATATGAAAACGGACGAAATTTATCGCACCATGCTCAAGCAGGGCTGTGTTCCGGCAAGACCAGTGGAGATCACTCGGGTGTTCACCCTCTTTTTGCGCAGCTGCCGGGAGCCCTTTGCCTTTGCCGGTGAGCTCCATGAGCAATGGGAGATGGTGTATGTACGCCGGGGAGAGGCCTCCATTACCGCAGATGACAAGGTCTATCATTTGAGCCCGGGCAGCCTGATTTTTCACCGGCCCATGGAATTTCATCAGATCCACGCCCAACAGCCCGGACTGGAGATCTTTGTGGCCTCCTTTCATATGGCGGGGGAGGGGACAGGCAAGCTGGAGCGCTCGGTTTTTGAGCTTCTTGAGGAAGAAAAGCGGCTTTTGGAAGATGTGATAAACCGCATCACTGCATTGAATCACGGGGCCTTTCGGGATGATGAGTTCCGGGATTGCAGAGCCCTGTGGCAGGCTGCTCCGCTGGCGTTCTCCGCCTGTATCAACGGGCTGGAGGGGCTGTTTGTGCGGCTGCTGCTGCGCTCACCGGCTATGCAGATGCCAAAGGATACGGCAGACTCACTGCTGTACCGGCGTATCGTTTCGGTGCTGGAGAGGCACATCTACACGGACATCACCATCGATCAGGTAGCCGAACGGTGCGGCGTGTCCCCCTCCACGGTGAAAACCTGCTTTCACCGCCACGCCGGCTGCGGCGTGCACAAGTATCTGCTGAAAATCAAGCTGCGTGCGGCCATCGGCCTGCTCCGGGAGGGGCGGTCGGTCAGTGAAGTCAGCGACAGATTGGGCTTTAATAATCCCAACTACTTCAGTTACGTATTCCGGCGTGAAACGGGTAAGCGGCCTACGGATTATCGCAGGTAAGCTGAGATACATATGAAAATAGAAAAAGTTCCTTGCATTCCCACGCGGGCTGTACTATAATCGTGTGGATAACCCCTGTGTATAGGAGAAACAGCATATTATGGAAAAGCAAGTGATCATTTCCATCAAGGGAATGCAGGATTACGAACAGACGGGCAAGGACCGCATCGAACTGGTCACCCAGGGCAGCTTGCGCCGGGACAAGGGCATGTTTACCCTGTGCTACGCTGAAAGCGAGCTGACCGGGCTGGAGGGCACCACCACCACCATTCAGGTGGAACCGGAGCGGGTGACCATGATGCGTACCGGTCAGGTAAACACCCAGATGGTGTTTCAGGAGGGCCGGCGGCATCTTGCCATGTACAATACCCCCTATGGGGCCATGACGGTGGGCATCAATACCCGCCACCTCTTTGCCGAGCTGGGCGACGAGGGGGGCGACATCGAGATCGACTACAGCATCGAACTTGACCACGCCGTGGCCGGGCGGAACGTATTCCGGATCAATGTCAGGCAGGCCCAGCCCGGGCACAGCATACCCAACTGAAAATACCCTGTGAAAAGGTGATAGATTATGACGAACATGATTCAGGCTGCCAAGGAACAGGTAGCCGCTCTGACTGCTGCGGCCTATAAAAAGGCTGCCGAAGCCGGCGCTCTGCCTGCCGGGGCGGAAGTGAAAGCCACCATCGAGATCCCCAAGGACACCTCACACGGTGACTATGCATCCTCCTTCGCCATGGCCGGAGCCAAGGCCCTGCACATGGCACCCCGTGCCATTGCCCAGACCATTGTGGACAATCTGGAGCTGACCAGCAGCTACTTTGACAAGGTAGAGATCGCCGGCCCGGGCTTTTTGAACTTCACTCTGGGCGCCAAGTGGTACGGTGACGTGCTGGCCGCCATTGAGACCGAGGGTGCCGACTACGGCTCCACCGACGAAGGCAAAGGCGAGAAGGTCATGGTGGAGTTTGTCTCCGCCAACCCCACCGGCCCCATGCACATGGGCAACGCCCGCGGCGGCGTGCTGGGCGACACTCTGGCCAACGTGCTCAAGCGGGACGGCTGCGACACGTGGAAGGAGTTCTACGTCAACGACGCAGGCAATCAGGTGCACAAGTTTGCCGTGTCCATCAATGCCCGTTACATGCAGCTGATCGTGGGAGAGGAGAACTTCCCCTTCCCCGAGGACGGCTATCAGGGTATGGACATCCGTGAGCTGGCTCAGGCCATCTACGACATGCACGGGGACAGCTGGAAGGACTTGCCCGAGGAGGAGCGTCTGGACAAAATGGCCCAGTACGGCCTGTCCGTGAACATCCCCAAGATGCAGGCTGACCTGCGCCGCTACGGCATCGAGTACGACCAGTGGTTTATGGAGTCCGAGCTGCACAACACCGGCTACGTGGCCGAGACGGTGCAGATGCTGGCCGACAAGGGCTGGACCTACGAGAAGGACGGTGCCCTGTGGCTGGACACCACCCGTCTGCTCAAGGAAAAGTTCATGCGTGAGGGCAAGACCCAGGAGCAGGTGGACAAGCTGGACCTGAAGGACGACGTGCTGCGCCGTGCCAATGGCTTCTACACCTACTTTGCCGCCGACATCGCATACCACCGCAACAAGTTTGCCGTGCGCGGCTTTGATAAGGTCATCAACATCTGGGGCGCCGACCACCACGGCCATGTGGCCCGCCTTCAGGCCGCTCTGGACGGACTGGGTCTGGACGGCTCCAACCGTCTGGTCATCGTGCTCATGCAGCTGGTCAATCTCCTGCAGGACGGCAAGCCTGTGCGTATGTCCATGCGTTCCGGCAAGGCCATTGCCCTGCACGATCTGCTGGACGAGATCAGTGTGGATGCCGCACGCTA
>JAZOBP010000074.1:0-2274 GCA_045596065.1 Lawsonibacter sp.
CCTGTGCGGATTTTTTATCAAAAGAATAACGCCCTTCCGGCAGAACAGGGTCGGGAGAAATCCCGGGACCCAGTAGTGCCGAAGGGCGTCCATGCGCAGGAGAATAGAATGAACAGATGTCGCACAGGCTCGTGCATTGAATGAGCTGCATTACAAATATACCAAAAATTGGAAGTTCAGTCAATGAGAGCTTTTGTCGAAGGGAGCGGTTGAAATGAAAATGTAATTTTTTTAAAAAACTTACAAAAAATAGGTGGAAAACAGCGAGGTATATGGTATAATACCACCAAGGACGCAGGACGTCCAATACCCACACCGCCCTTCGGGGTGAAAGGAGCTGACACACATGAAGTTTACATTCGCCGACAAAAAGGTCAACCTGCCCGCCTCTGTCCACAGCTACGCTGAAAAGAAGGTTGGCAAGCTGGATCGATACTTCCGGGAGGATGCCGCCGCATCTGTGGTTTTCAGTGTGGAGAAGGATCGCAACAAGGTGGAGATCACCGTGCGGTCCGGCAGTACCATCCTGCGTGTGTCTGAGAGTACCTCTGATATGTTTGCCTCCATCGACTCTGCCGTGACCATGCTGGAGCGGCAGATCCGCAAGAATAAGACCCGTCTGGAAAAGCGCCTGCGTCAGGGTGCCTTTGAGCGTACCGTGGACGAGGAGAGCTCCTTCGTACCCGTCACCGAGGAGGGCGAGTACGACATCGTACGCACCAAGACCTTCCCCATCAAGCCCATGACCCGTGAGGAGGCCATCCTGCAGATGATCCTGCTCAGCCACAGTTTCTACGCATTTAAGGATGTGGCGGCGGGCGGTGCCTTTGCGGTGGTCTACCGGCGCAACGACGGCGGCTACGGTATGATCGAAGACGAGGGCTGATCCAACACTTAAACACTTAAAGGAGTGCGGCTGCAGCCGCACTCCTTTTATTATGCAAACCCCATATGTTGAGGTCACAGGCTGCAACAGGCAGAATATCTGTGTTATCAAGGAATAGAGACAAAGGAAAAACAGAAAAATTTGAAATTTCGGCAGGAAAACCTTGCAATTTGTCCCCTGTCAGAGTATAATCCTTACATATCCACGCACAAGTGTCTTTGGCTTATGGACAAAGCGCTTGCATTTGTTTTGAAAAGGAGAAATCAACCATGAAAAAGTTCCTTGCTCTTGCTCTGTCCGGCGTTATGATGCTGGGCCTGCTGGCCGGCTGCGGCGGCAGCACCTCCGGCGGTTCTGAGTCCGGCGACAAGGTCGTCAAGATCGGCGTGTTTGAGCCCGCCTCCGGCGACTCCGCTTCCGGCGGCAAGAAGGAGACCCTGGGCATCCAGTTTGCCAACGCTGAAACCCCCACTGTTGAGGTTAACGGCGAGACCTACAAGGTCGAGCTGGCCATTGCCGACAACGGCTCCTCCACCGACAAGGCTCCCACCGCCGCTGCCGATCTGGTGGCCAGCGATGTGGCCATCGTGCTGGGCTCCTACGGCTCCGGCGTGTCCATGGCCGGCGGCCCCATCTTTGACGAGGCCGGTCTGGCTGCTATGGGCGTGACCTGCACCAACCCCAACGTCACTGCCGGCAACGACTACTACTACCGCATCTGCTTCCTGGACAACTTCCAGGCTGACGTTCTGGCCAACTTCGGTATCGAGAAGTTCGGTGCCAAGACTGCCTACTGCCTGGGCGAGATCGGCAACGAGTACGATCAGGGCCTGGTCGCCTTCTTCAAGGGCGTGTGCGAGGCTGCCGGCGTGAAGGTCATTACCGACTCCTTCCCCACCAACAACTCCGACTTCACCTCTTACCTGAACAAGGCCAAGAGCGAGGGCGCTGACATGATCTTCACCCCCGTGTCCATCGCCTACGCCACCCAGATCATCACTCAGGCTGACTCTCTGGGCATCGACATCCCCTTCCTGGGCTCCGACACTCTGGACGACAACATGGTCCTTGAGGCTGCCAAGGGCACCGACATCAAGCTGTATGTGTCCACCTTCTATCAGGAGGGCGGCAACGCTGAGTTCGACGAGGGCATCAAGAACTACATCAACACCAACTCCGCCGCTATGGACGCCAACGGCGGCACCGACACCATCTCCGCTGTGACCGCCATGGGCTATGACGCCTACTATGTGGCTCTGGAGGCCATCAAGGCTGCCGGCAGCGTGGATCCCGCTGACATCAAGGCTGCTCTGGGCGGCGTGACCTACACCGGCGTGTCCGGCGCCATCGCTTTCGACGAGATCGGCGACGCCATCCGTGACACCGCT
>JAZOBP010000075.1:0-16463 GCA_045596065.1 Lawsonibacter sp.
CGGGGAGCTCTGTGACTGCGCCTGCCATGATCATGACCATGAGCCCGAGCACCACGGACACCACGAGCATGAGCATCATCATGACCACGACGAGCATTGCGACTGCGATGCCTGCCATGTGCATCATCACCACCATCATGCCGATGAGGTATTTACCTCCTGGGGCCGTGAGACGCCCAACCGCTACAGCCGGGAACAGCTGCAGGAGATCCTCTCCGAGCTGGCCATGGGCACTGAGTACGGCACGGTGCTGCGTGCCAAGGGCATGGTGGCCTGCTCTGACTGCGACAGCTGGCTTCACTTTGACCTTGTACCCGGCGAGTTTGAGATCCGCTGCGGCAGTGCTGAGTATACCGGCCGTCTGTGCGTGATCGGCTCCGGGATCGATGAGCATAAGCTGGAAGCACTCTTCCTGCTGGCATAAGGAGGCATCATCATGGCCAACGCAAGCATTCCCATTTATCTGGTAAACGGTTTCCTTGACAGCGGCAAGACCACCCTGCTGCGTGACACCATGTCCATGGACTATTTTAACGACGGTCAGCGCACGGTACTGCTTCGGTGTGAGGACGGCGAGTGTGAGTACGATGACGCCTTTTTGGAGGCACACAACACCAAGCTGGTCGCCGTAGAGGAGGCCGAGCAGCTCAACGACGAGTTTTTCTCCAAACTCAAAGGGCTTTACAAGCCTGAGCGCATCCTCATCGAGTACAACGGCATGTGGCCCATGGAGACCGTCCTTACCGCCCGTTTCCCCCGTGACTGGGGCATTTTCCAGATCATCACCGTCATCGACGGCACCACCTTCGAGCTGTACCAGAGCAACATGCAGTCCATGATCGTAGACATGGTCAGCCAGTCCGACATGATCCTCTTTAACCGCTGTAAGGCCGACCAGCCTCTGGCCGGCTACAAACGCTCGGTACGTGCGGTCAACCGCATGGCCGAGATCGTCTTTGAGGACATAAAGGGACAGGAGCTTGAGGTACAGGACATCCTCCCCTACAGTCTGGACAGCGACACCATTACGCTGGAGGATCCCGACTACGGCATCTGGTATCTGGATATACAGGAGCATCCTGAGCGGTATCTGAACAAGACCATCGTATTCAAGGCTCAGGCCATGACCAACCCAAAGCTGCCCAAGGGCACTTTTGTCCCCGGTCGTAATGCCATGACCTGCTGCGCCGACGATATCCGCTTCTTCGGCTTTTTGTGCAAGTATCCCGGAGTCAAAAAGCTGCTCAACGGTCAATGGGTCTATGTCACCGCCCAGATCCGTTGGGAGCATTCCCCTGTCTACGAAGATCAGGGCGTGGTGCTCTATGCCAAAACAGTGGAAGATGCCCTGCGTCCCGAGGACCCTCTGGTCTATTTCCGTTAAACGTCTGCGAAAAGAGTTGATTGTATGAAATCCTACCCTGTTAAGCGAGTATGCGGTATACCGGACTGGAGTGCCGTCCCCACCCTCTCCATAGATCATTGGAACACCGAAGATCGGGCCGAAGTGGCAGCATGGGCGCAGATCGCCTATGATGAAGAGCGGCTTTGGGTGCATCTGAGTGCCACGGAGACCAACCTCCGTATGCAGGAGGGCGGCCCTCTGCCCCGTTCGTGGGAGGACAGCTGTCTGGAGTTTTTCTTCTGCCCCATGCCCGGTGACGACCGCTATTTCAACATCGAGATGACCCCCGCCTGTGCCCTGTATCTGGGCGTCGGGCCGGGCAACACGGCAGAGCGTCTGCGTCTGCTGCCCAAGGATGCTGACACAGTCTTTGGCCAGACATCTAAAATCACACAGGATGGCTGGGAGTTGTTCTACGCTATCCCCTTCTCCTTTATCCGCCGGCTTTTTCCGGACTTCAAGGCCGAGCGCGGTGTGGAGCTTCGGGCCAACTGCTACAAATGCGGTGATTTGACCGACCACCCCCATTGGCTGAGCTGGAATCCCATTACCAAGGTACCCCTTTCCTTCCACAGTCCGGCCGATTTTGGCACCCTCATCTTCGAATAACGACCATTGGAGGCTTAGAGCATGATACGCAAGCCCTCCGGCGCAATGCTGGTATTCATTGGAGCGGTGCTGTGGAGTCTGAATGCGCCGCTGGTCATTTTTCTCGACCTTGACCCGTTCCTCAAATGCGGCCTGCGTGCTCTCATCGCAGGTCTGACTCTGGCTCCCTTCATCCGCCCCCACAGGCTGAAATGGAACGGCTGGCTGCTGCTCTATGTGGTATCCTTCTGTCTGCTGTCTTTGTCCATCATTCTGGCACTGGGCATGACCTCTTCCCCGGTGGCCATCGGTATGCAGTATACTGCGATCATCTGGCTGTTTCTGGTCAACTGGATCGTCACACGGTGCTTTGATAAAACCGGTGTCTTGCCCGTATGTCTGGTAAGCCTGGGTGTGGTGTTTTTTATGTGCTCAGGTACGGACGGAGCAAGCCTTACCGGCAACCTCATCGCCCTGACCGAGGGCATCACCTTTGCCTGTATGACGGTCAGCTCCAAAAAGGCCGGGCAGGACAACCCCCTTGGTCTGACCGCATTGGGCAGTCTGTTCACCGCCGCTGTGCTGCTCCCCCTCTTCCCGGCCTCCACCGCTACCATGGCGGATATGACCGGCACAGAGTGGTTTGTGATGATCATTCTGGGTGTGGTTCAGTTTGGCGGCGGCTACGCCTTTTATAACCTAGGCGTCCAGCGCACCACACCCCAGAAGGCTTCCATTCTGGCCCTGTGGGAGATGATCCTCGGCCCTGTTTGGGTGGCTCTGTTCCTGCACGATTATCCCACCCCTGCGGTGGTCGTCGGGTTTGTTATTATCCTGCTGGGCATGTTTTTGGATGCCAAACTCAGCAGCAGCCCCGCAAAGGCCAAAACCTGACCCGAACACCTCAAAAGGAGCTGAAGCAATGCTTGCCATCGTCCATGCAGAACTGGTCATGCGTGATCATCTTATCCCGGATGCAGTCCTGTTTATTGATAACGGCATTATCACCGGCTGGGGTGAGATGCGCTCCACCCCCGTCCCAAAGGACTGCGATATTTTGGATGCCAAAGGTCTGTATGTCGGCCCCGGACTGGTGGACATCCATGTCCATGACTGCCCCAACGAGCGTGTTTCCTTTGCCGTCGAGCCTTTAAGAGCCACAAAGGATCACCTGTGGCACGGTACCACCACCCTGCAGCCCACCCTGTATTTCAGCATGACTTAACAGGAACTGATGGATGGCATTGACCGTATTAAGACCGCCATGGCGGACCCGGAGGGCGGCAGCATCGGCGGCATCTATATGGAGGCACCGTACATGAATCCCAGCTACGGTGCCGAACGGGAAAACTGCCCTTGGGATCGCCCGGTTTGCCGTGATGACTACCTGCCCATTTTGGAACATGCCGGTCAGGCTGTGCGTCTCTGGACGCTCGCTCCCGAACGGGAGCATATCCTTGATTTTGTTAAGGATGCAAAGGCCATTAACCCCAATGTTCGTTTCTCTGTAGGCCATTCCGAGGCCACTCCGGAGCAGATCGAGGCTCTGATCCCCTACGGTCTTTGTGTTGGCACGCACCACACCAACGCCACCGGCACCATCGTTAATTACCCCGAATGCAGAGGCGTCTGTGTGGATGAGGCCGTCAACTACAATCACGACATCTATGCCGAGATCATCTCAGACAGTCGGGGCATCCACGTTGATCCCTACATGCAGCGACTGGTACGAAAGATCAAGGGGGATGACCGCATTATCCTTATTACCGATTGCTCTTTGGCCGACGGCCCGATCCCTCCCGGCTACGATGGGGTCACTGACATTGTTTTTGACCATACGGGAGAGATCTCCGGTGCCTGCATGACGCTGAACATTGCCTGCCGCAATTTTATGCGTCACACCGGCGCTTCTGTTGTGGATGTATTTCGTATGGCGTCCCTTAACCCCTGCCGTGCCATGGGCTATCTTGACCGAGGAGAAATCGCCCTTGGAAAACGTGCCGACCTCGTAGTGGTCGATCACCGTATGCAGGTCAGTCACGTACTGCTCAAGGGACAGCTTATCCGATAATCACCATATAAAACGCCGCAGCTCATCCGAAGCTGCGGCGTTTTTCTGTAAAGTATCTATACTTTATTATACTTGTTCCACAAAGCGTACAAAGGCATCCATGCCCGCACTGTCACGACGGAACACTCCGGCATGCTCCAGCACTCTGGCAAAGATACTGCCTACCTCATTTCGAAGGATCTCTGTGACATTTTCAGACGTAAAGGTGTACTGATCACGCATACGGGCCACCCAGTGGGCATGCTGTTCCAGCTCCGCAGGGACAGGCGTATTGTCCACCAGCACCTGTTCCAGCCGTTCCAGATCACCCTTGAGACGAGGCGGCAGCACCGCAAGGCCCATGACTTCAATGAGGCCGATATTCTCCTTTTTGATATGGTGCAGCTCTGCATGGGGGTGATAGACACCAAGGGGATGCTCGGGTGTGGTGATGTTATTGCGAAGCACCAGATCCAGCTCGTACTCCTCCCCCCTGCGCCGTGCAATGGGGGTTATGGTGTTGTGCGGTTCCCCGTCAGTCTGAGCGTAGATGAATGCGCTCTCATCCGTATAGTTGCGCCAGCTGCTCAAAATACGGTCTGCAAGCTCCACCAGTCTGTCCTTGTCTTTTCCGTTGAGACGGATGACGCTCAGAGGCCACTTGACGATACCGGCACGTATGTCATCGTAGCCCTCAAGGTTAATTTCACGCTGGATGGGTGCCCGTTCCATGGCAAAGGTATAATGACCGCCCTGAAAGTGCTCATGACTCAGGATACTGCCGCCTACGATGGGCAGATCTGCGTTGGAGCCCACAAAGTAATGAGGAAACAGGGTCACAAAGTCCAGCAGCTTTTCAAAGCAGGCCCGGTCGATGACCATAGGCACATGCTGCCCGTTAAAGACGATGCAGTGCTCGTTGTAATACACATAGGGGCTGAACTGCATATACCAGCTGCCGCTGCCTACCGCCACCGGGATGATACGGTGATTCTGACGGGCCGGGTGATTGATGCGGCCGGCATAGCCTTCATTTTCAGCACAGAGCATGCACTTGGGGTAGCCGGAGGCAGGTGCTGCCTTGGCTGCGGCAATGGCTCTGGGGTCCTTTTCCGGCTTGGAAAGATTGATGGTGATATCCAGCAGGCCGTATTCCGTCTCGGTCTGCCAGCGCAGGTCCTTTTTGACCCGGTAGCGGCGAATATAGTCGGTATTCTGACTGAATTCGTAGTACCAATCCGTGGCTTTCTGCGGACTTTGTGCGTAGAGCTGAGCAAAGTGCGCACGCACCTGAGCCGGTGCAGGAGTAAGCGCCCCCATAAGCCTGGTGTCAAAAAGATCCCGACCGGTGATGTCGTCGGCGCACACGCCACGGGCCACCCCATCGTCCAACAGACCCTTTAGAATGTCCTCCAGGGGCAGCTCAACAGGCTGGGCAGGCTCAAATCCGTCCACGCCCAGCACCTCAAGTATGCGGTTGACCGCCCAGACCCGGTCACAGTCCTCAATAAGGCCGCAGGAGACCGCATACTCCACCAGGCTGGCAATGTATGTATTTCGCATGTTCATGCCCCTTTCAGCTCAGGCGAACGCCGCCGGCATCCCGGATCGACAGCACGTGGCAGCTGCCCTTGCCCAGTACGGCCTCTATGCCCTCCCGGAACTGCTCCAGCATATCCGCAGGGACAAAGGCCTGTACCGTGCCGGCAAAGCCGCCGCCATGGACGCGGTAAGCGCCCCGGTCACCAAGGAGAGTATCGCACATGGCAAGCGCCACAGCCATATCCTGATGAGCCACGCTGCCGGTGGGAACAATGTTCTGCAGGTACATCCACGAGCTGCGACCGGACTGTCTGACCAGCTGCAGGAATCGGCCAAAGTCCCCATCATTCAGAGCCTTGACCTGAGCGTGAACGCGCTTATTCTCCTGATAGAAGTGAATCGCACGGAGAATGGCCCGATCAGGCACCTGACCACGCAATTCCGGCAGGCGGGCAAAGAATTCCTTCTCCGGGACCTCCCGAAGCACTTCGGCACCAAAGTGGGCGCAAAGCTCACGCAGTTCACCGGGAATGGCTGCGTATTCATCCGTCAGGTCAGCGTGATCGGCTCCGCTGTCCACGATACAAAGGACGTGTCCCGCCTTGGAAAAATCAAAGTCCACCCGCTCTACAACCGGCTTTTGCGGGTCAGCAAAGTCCATAAACACCAAACCGCCCACAGCACTGGCCGCCTGATCCATGAGGCCGCAGGCCTTGCCAAAGTACGCATTCTCAGCCCACTGGCCGATGATGGCAATGTCCACCGGTGACAGCTGCCGGTGGAAAAACAGCTCGTTGATGATCGTACCGAGAAGCACCTCAAAGGATGCAGAAGAGCTCAGACCGCTACCGGGCAGCACGGTAGAGGTCACACTGGCCTCAAAGCCGCCCAGCACTGCACCCCGACGGGCAAAGGCAGCCGCCACGCCACGCACAAGGGCGGTGGTGGTATTGCGCTCCTCCGGACGCATGGCAAGATCATCCACGGCAATTTCTACCGGGGCATATCCCTCGGAGCAGACACGGATAATATGATCCGTACGCAGCGTAACTTTGGCTACACTTTCCAAATTGACCGCACCGGCCAGAACACAGCCGTGCTGGTGGTCGGTGTGATTGCCGGCGATCTCTGTGCGGCCCGGTGCAGAAAAAACATAAATCGGATCCATAGTATCACCTCTGGACGTTTTTTCTTATTTTACTCCAAATCCTAACATATGACAAGGTCACAATCGGACAAAAAAACTCTCCCGCCGTCCCATTCGGCAGGAGAGTTCTTTATTATCGGTTCTTTTTGTACAGAATGTTCAGGCCCTTGAGCAACAGGTCACGCTCCAGCATGATCTCTCGCTTGCACAAAGGACAGACAAACTGGGCCATGCCGCCTGTAGCCACAACGGTGGTAGAGCTGCCAAGCTCCTCCTCCACACGCTCGATCATGCCGTCGATCATGGCTGCGGCTCCGTACATGACACCGGACCGCATGCAGTCCACGGTGTTTTTGCCTATGACCCGCTTGGGCTTGTCCAGCTGGATGCCCGGCAGCTGAGCGGCACGGCTGGTCAATGCCTCCAGAGACAGGCGCACACCGGGGATGATACAGCCGCCCAGATAGGTATTGCCCTTATCCACCACCTCAATGGTGGTTGCAGTACCCATATCCAGCAGGGTAAGCGGCGGTTCGTACTCTGCAAGGGCGGCTACCGCAATGACAATTCGGTCACTGCCCACCTGAGAGGGCGTATCCATATGGATATTCAGGCCGGTCTTGATGCCGGGTCCGATCACCATGGGCTGTTTCCCCGTAAGCTTGACCACACCGGTATACACCGAATTGAACACAGGGGGCACCACAGAGGAAATAATGCAGTCGTCAATATCAGCAGGCTTTACATCAAACAGAGCCAGCATGTTTTTGATCTCGGCCCCGTACTGATCGGAGGTCTTGACCCGCTCGGTGGCAATGCGGGCCTCAAAGAGTATCTTGTCAGCCTCAATGCCGCCGATCACAATATTTGTGTTGCCAATGTCTATGGCCAGAAGCATACGGATCGCCCCTTTACCGTTTAAATACCCGAAGCAGGGCCTTTGCCACTACCGTGACCAAAATGACGGCTACTATAGCCTCCATAATGCCCGCACCGGTGACCACGCCGATGATAAAGTCCATAAATCCGGTCATGGCGACGTTTTTGGCGCTGGCATATTCCTCCCGGAACAGGAAGTAAATACTGCTCATGACCGCAACTGTATTGGTCATAGAGCCCATAAAGCCCACGACAGGCAGCGCAATATAGTCGGAGGTGCGGATCTTCTTCAGTCCGACCCACAGCCAACCGGCCACCAGACCAATCAGGATGCGGCAGCCTACGCTCACCCAAACCGCCTTAAGTGCACCGGGAATGCCCGTTTCAGACAAAAAGGGTGAAAAACAAAAGGACACCGCCACCGGGGCCATGGTATTGCTGATCAGAGAGCAAATGCCAAATACGCCGCCCAAAACCGCACCTGCCATAGGGCCAAACCAAATGGCACCGATGATAACGGGAATGTGGGTGGTCGTGGCCTTAATGATGGGCAGCTGGATCATGCCAAGGGGTGTGTTGGCCAACAAAACCACCACAGCGGCCATCATAGCCACCCCTGCCATCCAGCGTGTGTCCTTTCCGTGTCTTTTCATATTCGATTACCTCCTGCTGTCGCTCCCCCGGACGGAGATGCAACGCAAACTGGCCCGGCAAAATCTTCCGGACGGCCATATTATATCGTACATTCCCTGCAATTTCAAGTCATTGCTGATAAAACACACTCTTTACATTACGGCCGCTGTTTTGCTATAATGTACAAATGAAGAAAACCCACATATGGAGGGATCTCTATGCTGAAGGGAAAATGCGTGGTTCTCGGCATCACCGGCGGCATTGCCGCATACAAGGCCGCATACCTCGCCTCCGCTCTTGTCAAGCAGCACTGCGACGTGCAGGTCATCATGACCGCCAACGCCACCCAGTTTATTGCTCCGCTCACCTTTGAGCAGCTTACGGGCAACAAATGCCTCACCGACACCTTCGACCGCAACTTTGTCCATCAGGTGGAGCACATTGCCGTTGCCGACCGGGCCGATCTTGTTATGATCGCCCCAGCCACCGCCAACGTCATTGCCAAGCTGGCCCACGGCATTGCCGACGACATGCTTACTACCACGGTACTGGCCTGTCGCTGCCCCAAACTGGTCGCACCCGCTATGAACACCAACATGTACGAAAACCAGATCACGCAGGACAATCTGGATACCATGCGCCGCTATGGATGGCAAGTAATTTCCCCTGCCAGTGGTCGGCTTGCCTGCGGCGCAGTCGGCGCCGGCAAGCTGCCTGAGCCAGACCTTCTTATGGAACATATTCTCCATGCCATTGCCCTCCCCCATGATCTGGAAGGCAAACATGTACTGGTCACCGCCGGTCCCACACAGGAGGCGCTGGACCCCGTGCGTTATCTGACCAATCATTCCTCCGGCAAGATGGGCTACGCCATCGCCCGCCAGGCCGCCCTGCGCGGTGCAAAAGTCACACTTATCTCCGGCCCCACCGCCCTGCCCAAGCCGGAGTTTGTAGATCGGATCGACATCACCAGCGCCGGGGATATGTTCCGCGAGGTCACGCATCTGGCCCCCTCCGCCGACTATATCTTTAAGGCTGCCGCAGTGGCGGACTATACCCCTGCCGACTACAGCGACAACAAAATCAAAAAGAAGGACGGCGACATGTCCATCCCCCTGCAGCGCACGCAAGATGTACTCAAATATCTTGGTGAGCACAAGCGCCCCGGACAGGTGATCTGCGGTTTTTCCATGGAGACGGAAAATATGCTGGAAAACAGCCGGGCCAAGCTTGCCAAAAAGGCCATCCACATGATCGCCGCCAACAACCTCAAGGTCGAGGGTGCCGGCTTTGGCGTAGATACCAACGTCATGACCATCATCACCCCCACCGACTGTGTGGAGCTGCCCCTTATGAGCAAGGATCAGGTTGCAGGTGCTCTGCTGGACAAAGCTCTGGAGCTTTCCTCCTCGGTGTGACCCATATATAAAAAATAAACCGCCGCAGCCTTGTAAGCTGTGGCGGTTTACTGTCTTGAGCTCATATCGCTTTGCATGATCGCTTATCCCCCTTTAGCGTTCACTGTGAGTCTGAGTCTGCTTGGTGTCCTTGGCTTGAGCCACAAAGATCAGCTCGTCGATATCGCTCTTGCCTCTGGCGAGGTTACGGATCTTGCTGGTATCGGTCATCATAGACGGCCCTCCTTTCCTTCAGGATGTGCTAAGTATATACCCAGTTTTCTTTTATGTCAACTTATTTTTCGTAAATTTTTTGCAAAAATGAAAGTTTGATTTTTGCTTCTTGCATTTTAAACAATATATAGTATTCGACAACATAGAACTCGCAAGATTTTGATTTTCTGCATCCGTTTTCCAGTCTTTGAAATAGTTATGTAAATGTCAGGAATTATCTTTGCTCCCTTGAATTTCACCACGGGGTTTGCTATACTGTTGCTGCCCTGTTAAGGCGGATATCTCATTATGTTAGGACTGTTCTGCAATGTATTTTGATACACATGCCCACTACGGCTCCGAGTTGTATGACCATGACCGTGAGGAGCTGATCGCCTCTATGCCCCAACAGGGTGTTGAGCTGATCATCAATCCCGGGTGCACGCTGGAGTCCTCTCTGGGTGCCGTGGCTCTGTCCGAGCGGCACAGCCATGTTTACGCCGCCGTGGGCGTACACCCCTCCGACTGCCATACCTACAGCGACGAGGTGGAAGAAGGTCTCCGCAACCTGATGACACACCCCAAGGTCAAGGCTATCGGCGAGATCGGGCTTGACTATTACTGGAAAGACAATGCCCCTGCCGAGCTGCAAAAGGAGGTCTTTGTGCGGCAGCTGGAGCTTGCCCGTGAGGGCCGGCTGCCCGTCATCGTCCACAACCGCGACGCCCACAAGGACACTCTGGATATCGTGCGTCAGTACAAGGATGTGCAGGGCGTCTACCACTGCTACGCCGGCAGTATCGAGGATGCAAAGATTTTGGTCCGGATGGGCTGGATGCTCTCCTTTACCGGTGTGATCACCTTCAAAAACGCACGTAAGGCTCTGGAAGTCATCCGCTGGCTGCCCATGGACCGGATCATGATCGAAACCGACTCCCCCTATCTCACACCGGAACCCTTCCGCGGCAAGCGCAATGATTCCGGCTATGTCCATCTGGTCAGCGAGAAGATCGCCGAACTCAAGGGTATCTCCCCCGAGGAGGCGGCCCGCATTACCACCGAAAACGCAAGACGCTTTTTCAACATCCCCGACTGAAAGGAGTCTGTCCTATGACCATTACATATGAGTACGAGGATGCTCTTTACGTTAATCTGACCAATAAGTGCAACTGCAACTGTGAGTTCTGCTTGCGCCACGGCAAGGCTCAGGGCTCTATCTACACCGAGGACTCTCTCTGGCTGGAGCGTGAGCCCACCCGTCAGGAGGCGCTTGACAGCTTTCTGGGTCGTGATGTCTGCTCCTACCGGGAGATCGTCTTTTGCGGCTACGGTGAACCTACCTACCGCATGGACGATATTTTGTGGCTTGTGGACGAGCTGAAATCCCGCTTTGGCACCTGCCTGCCCCCGGTGCGGATCAACACCAACGGTCATGCCGCACTGATCCTCGGCCGTGACGTATGCCCGGAGCTTGCCGGCCGTATCCACACCCTGTCCATCTCCCTTAACGCTACCAACGCCGCCGACTACGTGGCGCTGTGCCACCCCATTCAGGGTGAGGCGGCCTATCAGGCCATGCTGGACTTTGCCAAACAGGCCAAAGCATATGTCCCCCACGTGGTACTGACCATCGTGGATAAGGACAAGACAGCCGATGAGATCGAGCTGTGCCGGGATATCGCTGCCCGTCTGGGTGTAGAGCTGCGCATCCGAAGCTTTATTGACTCGTGATCATAGACCTCGTTTTTTACAGGACACCTGCTTTTGCAGGTGTCTTTTTCTATGTGGATACCCCTTTACTTTCACATACTAATGTGATAAAATAGGTATACCTCTTGCCCCTGAGCAGAAAGGAATGAATCACCTATGAAACAGCCCAGCAGAGAACAGGATGACACCCTGTATGAGGCCATCCTGACCTTGAAGAATCTGGATGAGTGCCGTCGGTTTTTCCGTGATCTGTGCACAGTTTCTGAGCTGCGTGCCATGGAACAGCGCATGGAGGTCGCGCTGCTGCTGGACGAGGGCCTCATTTACAACGATATCCTTGAGCGCACCGGTGCCTCGAGCGCCACCATTAGTCGGGTCAACCGGGCGCTGCTGTACGGCGAGGACGGTTACAAAACCGTTATCCCCCGTATGAAAGAGGCAGAAAAATGAGCAGCTACGATTTTCTGGCTGACCGCTACGATGCCTTGACCTATGACGTAGATTATCCGGGCCTTGCCGATTATCTGCAGGGTCATTTTAAGCGCCGTGGTCTGCCGGGCAGCACGGTGCTTGATCTTGCCTGCGGCACCGGCACGCTGACCTTTGAGCTTGCTCGGCGCGGATACGAGATGATCGGTGTTGACCTTTCACCCGACATGCTGGCGCAGGCTGCGGAAAAGTCCGTTCCCGACCATGTGGTCCCGCCCATGTTTCTTTGTCAAAGCATGGACAAGCTGGATCTGTACGGCACCATTGACGCCTGCGTATGCTGTCTGGACAGCGTCAACTATGTCACCGACCCTAAAAAGCTGTGCCGTGCCTTTGAGCGGGTACACCTGTTTTTGATGCCCGGTGGTCTGTTTATCTTCGATATCAACACCCCTGCCAAGCTTCGGGGACTGGACGGAGAAGTGTTTTTGGACGAGACCGAAGACACCTACTGCGTCTGGCGTGCCGAGTACTCGCACCGACGGCGCATCTGCTCCTATTACATGGACATTTTCGCCCGGGACGAGCAAACCGGTCTTTGGCAGCGGGGTGAAGAGCTCCACGAAGAGCGTGCCTATGAGGTCGAGGATCTTAAGGCGTATCTGCATCTTGCCGGCTTCCGGGATATTCGTGTATACGGCAACCGCAGGCTGCGCTCCCCCCGCCCCGATGAGGATCGCATTTTCTTTGTAGCAAGAAAGGACAATTGACCATGCGTGATGAAATCGTCAGAGCAATCACCTCCGACGGTCTGGTTCAGGCCGCCGCAGTGACCGGCCGTTCCATTGTAGAGCGTGCCCGAAATATCCACACCACCCTTCCTGTGGCTACCGCCGCCTTGGGCCGTGCGCTTATGGCTGCCAGCCTCATGGGTGATGCCCTCAAGGGCGACAACAGCTCCCTCACCCTGCAGATCAAGGGCGGTGGCCCTCTTGGCACGGTGCTGGCAGTTTCCGACAGTTCGGGCAACGTGCGCGGCTATGTGCAGAATCCCCATGTAGAGCTTATGGAGATCGAGCCGGGCAAGCTGGACGTGGGCCGTGCCGTGGGTGAGACGGGCACTCTTACCGTCATTAAAGACCTGGGCATGAAGGAGCCTTATGTGGGCAGCATCGGCATGTTCACCGGCGAGATCGCCGACGATATTGCCATGTACTTTGTGGAAAGCGAGCAGATCCCCACCGCCTGTGCTCTGGGCGTACTGCTGGACACCGATCAGTCTGTAACCAGTGCCGGCGGCTATCTCATTCAGCTGCTGCCCGGTGCCGATCTTGATATGATCGAGAAGATCGAGGCCGGCGTGCGCCGTGTGGGTGCTGTGAGCAAGGCTCTGCAGGGCGGCATGGACGCCGAGGACCTGCTGCGTGCCGTCCTTTCTGATTTTGAGTTAGAGGTGCTGGATCGGCATGACGTGGAGTACCGCTGCTACTGCACCCGTCAGCGTGTGGAGCGTGCTTTGATCAGCATGGGCCGTGAGGAGTTGTCCGCCATGCTTGCCGAGCAGGGCGAGGCCGACCTCACCTGCCAGTTCTGTGACAACATCTATCACTTTACCAAAGATGAACTGGAGTCGCTTCTTGCCGGTATGGTCGGTTGACAGATCCCCCTGTGTCTGGTATAATTCTGATAACAGCCGACTGAAGTCGGCAGCTGTTCCCGCATTTATCTGCAATCAATACCACGAAGGTATGTCAGGCCCGCAGGGCTGCCACGCTTTCGTGGTATTTTTTGTTAAGGAGCAAATGATATGTCCTACAAACCGGCAAAAAAACTTGTGTTGTCCGCTCTGTTTTTGGCCCTGTGCTATGTTCTGCCCTTTTTTACAGGCAACATTCCTCAAATCGGTGCTATGCTGCTGCCCATGCATCTGCCCGTCATCCTCTGCGGCTTCCTGTGCGGCGGTACATGGGGCGGCGTGGTAGGCGCTGTGGCGCCTGTTATGCGCTCTGTACTCACCGGTGGGTTCCCCCCCATGTTCCCCACCGCCTTTGCCATGAGCTTTGAGCTTGCGGCCTACGGCCTGATGTGCGGTATTTTGTTCCACCGCCTTCCCCGCCGTCCGATTTATATCTACCTGTCTTTGATCGTTGCAATGATATTCGGTCGAGTGGTGTGGGGACTTGTGATGGCACTGATCACCCTTAACGGCAGCGGCTTTACTGTCAGCGCCTTTTTGGCCGGAGCCTTTACCAACGCCATTGCCGGTATTCTGCTGCAGCTGGTCGCCATCCCCCCTGTTGTCTACGCTGTTGGCAAGCTGAAAAATCGCCCTGTGGAGGTATGACCCTTGACCCCTCTTGCCCATCTGTTAAAACAGCATCGTGACAATCACCCCGCCATGCAGGTGCAGGATGCCGTCAAGTTTCTGCATCAGCACTTTTGCGGTCCGGGTCATTTGATCGCACATCATCCGGATATTCTCGCCCGTGTGGAGCAGGAGCTGACCTGCACGCCTCCCAAGACCGTCGGCCAACCGTTTGAGGTGCTGGGCAATGGGCTGTGTCGTCTTGATCTTGGCGTTTGTAAAGCAAACGGGCTTTCTGCTCAAACCATCGCCCGTCTGCTGGTCCTCACTGCAAACACCTTTTCTGCAGACACCCAAGGTCTCGCTGCATCGCTGGAGCTTGTGTATGACCTTGGCTTCGACCGCGGTGAAACGGATGTCTATCTAAATCAATACCGTGCTCAGGGCTGTCCTATGGTCAGCCACAGTCAGGCCTACCGCGACACATATCATCCCGCCTACCGTGTGGTATACGAATACTATGCCAGGCTCCTGCCGGTCCTGTGCGCCATTGATCGGGGCAGAAAGGAACACACCCCATTCCGGGTGGCTATCGATGGCCCTTGTGCCTCGGGAAAATCGACTTTGGGTGCGGCCCTTGCTGAAATCTATCAATGTCCCCTCATTCATATGGACGATTTTTTCCTGCGGCCGGAGCAGCGCACCCCGGAACGTCTTGCCCAGCCCGGCGGCAATGTGGACTATGAGCGGTTTGCGCAGGAGGTAATCGCACCTATGATCGACGGCCGGACGATCACCTACCGCCCTTGGCGATGCGGCGAGGGCAGCTACGGCCCCGAGATCAGCATCTTTCCTTCCCCTGTCATCATCACCGAGGGCAGCTACAGCCTGCGTGAGGATCTGCGTGATGCCTATCACCTGCGGGTCTGGACCGAAGCAGATTGGCCCAGCCGATCCCGCCGTCTGTTGGAACGTGGCGGCGAACCCTGCCTGAAGCGATTTGAAACACAGTGGATTCCGCTGGAGGACGCCTATTTCACCCACCAGAGGGTGTCTCAGTGCTGTCACATTCATTTGGATCTGTCCGATTGATTAAAACGCTCCGTCTCGACCGACGGAGCGTTTTTATACTATCTATAGCATTTTACTATGGTGATGCCGCCTTGAAAGGCTGCATTGCTTATGGTAGAATAATAAAAAAATACGAAGGAGTAATCGTATGCGTCAGATCGATGTAAGCATGATCACCGATGCCGTCGCCCGCCTGTGCATCGAAGCAAACTGTCACTTAAGCGATGATGTTAAATGCGCCATTGAGCGCTGCCGCAGTCTGGAGGACGGCCCGGTAGCCTGCAACATGCTGGACAACATCATTGAAAACTACCGTATTGCCGATGCCGAAAACGTCCCCATTTGCCAGGATACCGGTATGGCCTGCGTTTTTTTGGAAGTTGGTCAGGACGTCCATCTGGTGGGCGGCGATCTGCGTCTTGCCGTCGATGAAGGCGTACGCCGCGGCTACACCGATGGCTACCTGCGCAAGTCCGTGGTCGCCGACCCCATCCGTCGGGGCAACACCGGCGACAATACTCCCGCCATGCTCTACACCGAGATCGTACCCGGAGATCAGGTCAAGATCACGGTTGGTCCCAAGGGCTTCGGCAGCGAGAACATGAGTGCGATCCGTATGTTTAAGCCCTCTGCCGGCCTTGAGGGAATCAAGGACTTTATCATCGAGACGGTTGAAGCCGCCGGCCCTAACCCCTGTCCCCCCATTGTCGTTGGTGTTGGCATTGGCGGCACCTTTGACAAGGCCGCCCTGCTTGCCAAAAAGGCACTCATGCGTCCTCTGGATCAGCCCAATCCCGACCCCTTCTATGCTGATCTGGAGCGTGAGATGCTGGATCGGATCAACGCCCTCGGCATCGGCCCTCAGGGCTTTGGCGGCCGCACCACGGCGATCGGCCTGAATATCGAGACCATGCCCACCCACATTGCCGGCATGCCCTGCGCCATCAACATCAACTGCCATGTTACCCGGCATAAGACGGAGGTGCTGTAATGGAACGGAAAATTACCCTCCCCCTCACCCCGGAGCTTGCACGCACGCTCCACGCAGGAGACACCGTCCTGCTCACCGGCACCATCTATACCTCCCGTGACGC
>JAZOBP010000076.1:0-2116 GCA_045596065.1 Lawsonibacter sp.
GGCCGCCCGCTTCATGAGCCTTGACCCCGCCTTCCTGTCCGGCCAGTCCCCCGCTCCCACCGTGTGGCTGCAGGCTACCACCTGGCTGTCCGTGGGCGCGATCCTGGGCATCTTCATGAGCTATGTCTTCGGCTGGATCGATGACAAGTTCGGCACCATCAAGGCCTCCCTGCTGCTGGGCATCACCGAGCTGATCCCCGTTCTGATGCTGATGTTCATGCCCGAAGGCGGCAACATCCCCATGGAAATCGCCTGGGGCTTCGGCGTTGCCTGCATGACCGGCGGCGTGCCCACCATGCACCCCGCTTCCATCACCTACGCCTACGGCCGTAAGGAATATCAGTCCGCCAACCGCATCATCATGGCCATCCAGCTCATCCCCTCCGCGCTGGCTGCTTACATGATGGCTGCCATGATCGAGTCCGGCAAGGGTGTCCTGGCTTACGGCATCTGCGTCGTCGTCATCATCATCGGTCTCATCGCCACCTGGATGCTGCGCAAGATCCCCGATGCCATGGCTGCCGACCGTGCTTTCGCCCAGGCCGCTCCCGAGGCTGCGGAATAAAAGGAGGATACTGACGCATGGGTTTTCTTGATTTCCTGAAAAATAAAGAAGAAGCTCCCGCCCCCGTGGTGGAGGAGACCCCCGCGGCGGAAGAGTGCTGCTGCGAAGCCGAAGCGCCTGCCGAGGAAGCTCCCTGCTGCTGCGAAGCTCCCGCTGAGGAAGCTCCCGCCGCCGAAGGGGCTCCCGAGCTGGAAGCCAACGAACACGGCGATGTGTACCAGGTTCGCATGAACTACCACGCCGGCTACGATCAGTACAAGAAGTGGCCCAACGGCGGTCTGACCATCCACGCCGGTATCGGCTGGTTCCATCCCTTTGGCCCCAGCGAATACTACGGCATGGCCTGCCCCCCCGACTGCATGTGCGAGGAAGCCAAGGCCTACCCCGTGGAAGCCTTCTTCACTGAGGACTGGATGAAGAATTTCCAGACCGACCTGTTCTGCATCTACCGTCTGCCTGACGGTGACATCTACGCCTGGGACGGCATCTTCGCCGTTCGCGGCCTGGATGCCGGCAAGTGCGTGCGCTACAACTCCGAGTACACCCGTCAGGACGTTCTGCTGAACGTCATCGTGGGCGGCACCGGCAAGTATGAAGGCGCCCGGGGCGTCATGATCGGCACTGCCGAAGGCGGCGGCGACACCAAGGTCGTGGGCGACATGCCCGACGGCAGCCCCCTGGAGCTCCCCGCCACCATCATGAAGGACCTGGAAGGCTACATCCGCATCCCCGAAAAAGCGTAATCAAATTTTGGCAAATGGTCCGGCCCCAGGGCCGGACCGTTTCCCATGTATATTTTAATGGAGGAAAATAACAAATGAAGCACATTGAATGTGACATTTGCGTCGTGGGCGGCGGCCTCTCCGGCCTGACGGCTGCGACCCAGGCTGCTGAGCGCGGCGCCGAAGTGGTTGTCTTTGAAAAGAGCGGCACCACCGGCGGCGCAGCCAACATGGGCATGGCGTTTTTCGCCGTGGAATCCAAGTATCAGCGCGATGCCATGTACGAGTGGACCAAGGACGAAGCCTTCAAGTTCATGATGGAGTACAACCACTGGAAGGCCGACGCCCAGACCGTCCGCCGCTGGTTCAACATGTCCGCTTCCACCGTGGAATGGGTGGAGAACTTCGGCGTGGAGTTCCTGGGCGTGTACAAGTACTTCTGCGACAGTAACCGCACCCAGCACATGATTAAGCTCCCCGGCGCCACCAAGCCCGCCGAGCGTCAGGCTTCCCACATGGTCAAGCTCATGACCGACTACGCCAACTCCCTGGGCGTTCAGTTCCACTTCCGCACCCCCGCTGTGAAGCTCATTCAGGGCGACAAGGGCCAGATCCTGGGCGTCATCGCCAAGGACGAAAACGGCGAAGAGATCCAGTGCGACTGCTCCGCCGTCATCATCGGCACCGGCGGCATCGGCAACAACGTCGAGATGATCAAGGAATACCTGGGCTTCGAGTGGGGCAAGGATATGTTCACCTTCCGCATCCCCGGCCTGGACGGCGACGGCATGAAGATGGCCTGGAAGGTCGGCGCGGTGGAGGCCCCCAT
>JAZOBP010000077.1:0-3662 GCA_045596065.1 Lawsonibacter sp.
CAGGCGCCGATGGGATCCACGTTGGGATCGGCGGACCACACAGCCAGCTTGGTGCGGCTGCCGGCCTCACGGGCGATGGAGCGCACCTCCACCGTGCCGTCGTAGATCTCGGGCACTTCCAGCTCAAACAGGCGCTTGACCAGACCGGGGTGGGTACGGGAGATAAGCACCTGAGGGCCGCGGGTGGCCTTGCGGACCTCCACCACGTAGACCTTCAGACGGGTGCCCTCGGTGTAGCTTTCGCCCTTGACCTGCTCGTTGGCGGACAGGTAGGCGTCGGTGTACTCACCGCCGCTGGTGATGCGCAGGGAGATCGCACCGGTACGGGGGTCGATGCGGGTGACGATACCGGTGAGGATCTCGTGCTCCTTGGAGGTGAACTCGTCAAAGACCATGCCCTGCTCGGCCTCACGGATGCCCTGAATGATCACCTGACGGGCGGTCTGGGCGGCGATGCGGCCAAAGTTCTTGGGCTTGATCTCCATGCGGATCACGTCGCCCAGCTGGGCACGGGGCAGAGCCAGCTGAGCCTCCTCGAGGCTGATCTCCATGCCGGGATTGTCCACGGTCTCCACCACGTCCTTCTTCAGGAACATGCGTACCGTGCCCTTTTCCTCGTCGGTCTCGATGGTGAGATTTTCGCCCACGCCCTCGTGGTCACGGCGATAGGCCGTGAGCAGAGCCTGGGTGATCTTCTCCATCATGTAGCCGGGCTTGATGCCCTTTTCCTTTTCGATTTGGGAAATGGCGGCAAAAAACTCCTTGCCGTCCATCTCGCTGCTGTTAGCCTTCTTTGTTGTTCTCTTAGCCACGTTCTTTTCCTCCATTTAGAAACGCACGTACAGGCGGACCTGTGCAAGCTCTTTCTTGTCAAATGTGGTGGGGGTGTCGTTGATCGTAAGGGTGACATTGCCGTTATCGTCATAGTCGGTGAGGATGCCCACGTGCTCCTTGCGGCCGTCCCGGGGACGGTACAGGCGGGCCTCCACCTCAGCGCCCATAAACTGACGGAAGTGTTCGGGCTTTTTCAGCGCCCGGTCGGCACCTGCCGAAGAGATCTCAAGGGTGTAGCTGCCCTCAATGGGGTCCAGCTCATCCAGCTTGTCGGACAGGGGACGGGAGACGGCCTCGCAGTCGTCGATGGACACACCGCCCTCCCTGTCGATGTAGACACGCAAAAACCAGCTGCCGGCCTCCTTGACGTATTCTACGTCCCAGATGGAGCAGCCCGCCTGCCGGGCGATGGGCTCGGCCAGCTGAGCGGTCAGATCGGTGACTTTGGCCATGGGGGCCTCCTTGTCCGGCCGCAAAGGGGGATGGCGGCCTGTTTTTGTCAATCAAAAAGAGCGGAGCCGAAACCCCACTCTGTCCAATACTACCCAATTACACCCATACTATATCACAAAAGACGATGCAGTGCAAGGCTTTTTTATCGGTTTCTTATTCTAATATGTGAGAAAAAGCCCCCGAACCCGGCAAAAACCGGGCCGGGGACGTCTTACACAAGGGTGAGGGGCGGGCCATCCAGCGAAATCACGTGGTCGGCCGCCTGCACCACGGCTGGCTCGTGGCTGACCAGCAGCACCGGTCTGCCCAGCTGACGCAGGGCCTCCAGCAGACGGCCCTGCCGCTCCGGGTCGATGCCCGTAAAGGGCTCGTCCAGGGCATACAGGTCGCCCCCCAGGGCCAGCGCACGCACCAGAGCAAGGCGGCGGCACATACCGCCGGACAGCTGACGGGGCAGGGCATGCTCCTCGCCGGACAGCTCCGCCAGAGCCAGCCACCGGGCAAGCTCCTCCCGGCGCTCCCGGCCCAGCACATCGGTCAGCTGCTGGGCCACCGTGCGGTGGGGGAACAGCCGATCCTCCTGAAAGAGCACCGCCACACGCCGGGGGTCGATGCCGGTGACGATGCCCGTTTGGGGCCGGGTCAGGCCGGCCAGCACCCGCAGCAGGGTGGTCTTGCCGCAGCCGGAGGGGCCGGAGAGCACGGTGATGCCCGTCTCGGGCAGGGTGAGGGAGAATCCGTCCAGCACCCGCTTGTCCCCGTAGGAGACGGTCAGATCCTTGACACAGATCATGCCCCGGCCCTCCTCTCCAGACGGTGCACCAGCCCTGTGACCAGACGCTCCAGCACCAGACTGAGCAGGATGACCACCAGCGTCCATGCAAACAGGTCGGCGGTCTCAAAATAAAACTTGGTGTTGTAGATGTAGGTGCCGATGGCCTGTCTGGGCAGCACCAGCACCTCGGCGGCCACCCCGGACTTCCACGCAAGGCCCATGGAGGTGATCACAGCGCTGAGCAGGTAAGGGCGCACTGAGGGCCAGATGACCAGATAGACGCTCTTCAGCCGGGAGAAGCGGTAGGCACGGGCCAGCTCCATGAGCTTGGCGTCACGCTCCCGGATGCCCCGGGTCACGTTACCCCACACCACAGGCAGCACCATAAGGGCGGCGATGATGGCAGGCACACTGTCCCGATCCGTCCACAAAAACAGCAGCAGGATAAAGGAGGCCACCGGGGTGGCCCGCACCACCCGGATGACCGGGGAGATCACAGCGTCCAGCCATCGGCTGCAGCAGGTGACCGCCGAGAGCACAAGGCCCAGAGCAATGCCCCATACAAGGCCCAGCAGCACCCGGCCAAGGCTCATCAGGGCCGTCTGCCAGAAGGGCAGGGTGACGGCCAGCTGACCCAGCCGCCGGAGCACGGACAGGGGGGAGGGCAAAAACAGCACGCTGTCCACCCACCGGGCGGCAAAGTGCCACACCAGCAGCCAGAACACCAGCGCCGCCGCCCCGTGGCCCAGCCGTTTAAGGTACGAAGTAGAAGTCATCGTCGGGATTACCGCCGCCGATGGAGGCGGGATCGGCGGTGAACAGGATGTCGAAATAGGCCTGGATGGCACCCCGCATCTCCTCACCGGTGAGGAAGGTCAGGTTGCACTGGGGGATGGCCTTGGCGGCGATGGCGGCGTTGGGGGTGATGCCGTACTGAGCCACCAGCTCGGCGGCCTCGGCCAGATTGTCCGGGTCGCTCATATAGTCGATGGAGGCCTCATAGTCGGTCATGAATCGCTCCACCAGCTCAGGGTGGGCCTCCAGAAACTCGCTGCGCACCACCACACAGCCCATGACCAGAGGGGAGTCGGACAGCTTGTCCCACTCGGCACTGATGTTCAGAGCCTCACGCACGCCGGCGTCCTTGAGCATCAGGGCGGTGGCGGCAGGGACGGGCAGCATGCACACGCCGTCGGCAGACTGGGCCATTCTGGCGGTGACCTCCTGCGGGGTCATAAACTGGATGTCCACGTCCTTGTCCGGGTCAAGGCCGTTCTGGGTGAGGACGTGGTCGAGGATATACTCGGGGTTGGCGCCCTGACCCATGGAGTAGATGGTCTTGCCCCGGAGGGAGGCCACATCGGTGACGGTGCTGCCCTTTTCCAGAATATAGAGTACGCCCAGGGTGTTGGCGGCCAGCACGGTGATGCCGCCGTTTTTGTTGTAGAGGTTGGCGGCCACGTTGGTGGCGATGCAGGCGATGTCCACCTCACCCTTGGCAAGGGCGGGGGCGACCTCGTCGTTGCCGGCCACTACGGTGAAGTTATACAGGGGGTCATCTCCCATCATCCGGGCCGCGCCCACGCCGGTGGGGCCGGAG
>JAZOBP010000078.1:0-4508 GCA_045596065.1 Lawsonibacter sp.
TATGCAATTGAGATAATATTCGAGAGCCTTCAGGCTCAGCCAGCAAAAGCCCCTTATAGGGGCAGAGCAGGCCACCCGTTATACGGGTGGTCCTGACTGATGCGTTTTTTATTTAATGTATTTTCCATATGAAAACAGTCAGATTCTATTGCTTTTCTATCAAGTTAGATGTATACTCTACAATAGTATCTTAATATGGGTCGGTTTGACCATTGCACAATAAGTTGATTATACACAAGGAGTGTTTGAACTATGACGAACGAAAACAAAGAAAACATGGAGCTTGACCTGCAAAAACTGGTCATGACCTACCTGCGCAGGTGGTGGATCATCGTGCTGTGTACCCTTGTTACTGGATTGGGTGCTCTGTACTATACCTCCCACCACATCACCCCCCTGTACATGGCCGGAGTGACCATCTACGTCAACAACGCCCCGGCGGGCCAACAGGTCAACTACATCAGCAGCACCAATCTGGCCACAGCCCAAAAGCTGGTCAGCACCTACATCGAGATCATCCAGAGTGATACGGTGTTGGAAAAGGTCGCACAGGAGGCCGGCGGCGGCGTGAGTGCCGGCTACATCCGTCATTTTATGGCGGCCCAGCAGCGTGGTGAGACGGAGCTGTTCGATGTGTACATCTCTCACAGCGACCCCCGCTACGCCGCCCATCTGGCCAATGCAGTGGCGGAGGTAGCCCCCGGTGAGATCGAGCGGTTTGTAGAGGGCAGCTCGGCCAAGATCATCGATTACGCCAAGGTGCCCACGGCCCCCTCTTCGCCCAGCGTGTCCCGCAACGTGATTTTGGGCGCTTTGGTGGGCTTTGTACTGGCGCTGGCTTACATTACCGTTCGCTTCCTCATGGATGTACGCATCCGGGGTGAGGAGGAGCTTGCCGCCATGTTCAGCGTACCGGTACTGGGCCAGATCCCGGCCTTTGAGACCGGCAGCAAGAAAAAGCAGAAAAAATCCGGCTACGGCTACGAGTCGGACAACAACGTGGGCAAGAAGGGAGAGGACGTAAAATGATTTTCTCTCGTAAAAACAACAAAAAGAAAAATTCTCTCTCCATTCAGGAGGAGCGCAAGCATCTGCTCACCCCAAAAAGTGAGTTTTTCATCCGTGAGGCCTACAAGACCCTGCGTACCAACGTCTCCTTCGCCCTGCCCGGTGAGGGGGGGTGCAAGGTCATCGTGGTCACCTCCTCCATGCAGGGTGAGGGCAAGAGCATCACAGCGGTCAACCTTGCCATTTCCTACGCCATGGCCGACCAGAAGGTGCTCATCATCGACTGCGACATGCGCCGTCCCAAGCTGGCCCGTTTGATGCAGATGGGGGCCAAGGTGGGTCTGAGCAACCTTATCGTCAACTCCAAAAATCTCGATGAGGCCATCAAGCATACGCAGACCCCGGGTCTTGACGTGATCCTGTCGGGCAACGTGCCCCCCAATCCTTCGGAACTGCTGGGCTCGGTGCAGATGGAGCAGCTTATTGAGCGGCTCAAGGAGAAGTATGACTATATCTTCCTTGACTCGCCCCCGGTGAACATGGTCACCGACGCTGTGGTGCTGGCACCCAAGAGCGACGGCGTGATCTTCCTTGTGCGTGCCAACCACTCCGAGCGCGGCAGCGTCATCCACGCCGTGGAGCAGCTGGAGTACGCCAAGGCCAAGATCCTCGGCTTTGTCCTCAACGGTGTAGATATGCAGAATCTCCGCTACGGCTACGGCAAGGGCAAGTACAACAACTACTTCCGCTACGGCTATGGCAGATACGGCTACGGCCGGGGCGTGCGCTACGGCTACAGCAGCACCATGCCCAATCCCTACGAGGCGGACATCCCCCGGGGTGAATGACCATGACCGACCTTCACACCCACATCCTGCCCGGCATGGATGACGGGGCGGTGGACGTGGAGCAGAGCCTTGCCATGCTGGCCATGGAGGCCGAACAGGGGGTCACCCGGGTGGCACTCACCCCTCACTTTTACCCCAAGCGAGAGGCAATGACCGACTTTCTTGCCCGGCGTCAGGCGTCCTATGACCGCCTGACCGAGGCCATGGCGCTGCTGCCCGAAGGGGAGCGTGACAAACTGCCCCGGCTGTGTCTCGGCGCTGAGGTGGCGTGGCAGTCCAATCTGCTGGATTGCCCCGACCTGTCCGCCCTGTGCCTTGGGGGCAGCAAGTACATGCTGGTGGAGCTGCCCTTCACAGCGTGGAGCCGGCAGACGGTGCGTCAGCTGTGGGAGCTGATGACCTGCCACGGTATCACTCCGCTCATCGCTCATCTGGAACGCTATCTGCCCGACCAGAGCAGCAAGATGGTGGACAGCCTGCTGGAGCTGGACATCCCCGTGCAGATCAGCTGTGACATACTGGGCCATGTGTTTGCCCGACGCCGTGCCATGAAGCTGCTGCGTTCCGGACAGGCACATCTTATTGCCACCGACTGCCACAACTGTACCGACCGTGCCCCCAACATGGCACAGGCTCTGTCCATTCTCAAGGCCAAGCTGGGCCGGGAGGCAGCGGAGGAGCTGGTTGCTTTTTCTGACGAGCTGGTACAGGTGGAATAACACAGAAAGGGAGAATTCCCATGTATAAATGTTTTTTCAAACGCCTGCTGGACATTGTGCTGGCACTGGTGGCCCTGCTGCTGGCATGGCCCTTTATGCTGCTGATCGCACTGGCCGTCAAGCTGGACAGCCGCGGCCCTGTCATCTTTAAGCAAAAGCGCCTGGGAATGGGCGGTAAGGAATTTTGGTTTTACAAATTTCGCAGTATGACCGTCAACGCCGAGCATACCGGATCCGGCGTATACTCCGGCAAGGGAGACGCACGGGTCACCCGTGTGGGTCGGTTTATCCGTGCCCTCAGTCTGGACGAGCTGCCTCAGCTGCTCAACATCCTCAAGGGCGACATGAGCTGCATCGGCCCCCGTCCTCCGCTGACCTACCATCCCTGGCCCATTGAGGACTACACGGCAGAACAGCTTCGCATGTTTGAGGTGCGTCCCGGTGTGTCCGGCTGGGCACAGATCAACGGCCGTAAGGATGTGGAGTGGCACAAGCGTATTGAGCTGAACGTATGGTACGTAGACCATTGTTCCTTCCTGCTGGATATGAAGATCTTCTTTATGACCATCTTCAAGGTTCTGGCCGTTTCCGACAATGAAAACACCGGCGAGACCGTGGCAAAATAACCGATAGGGGAGAGGGACATGGCACTCAAGCTCATGTACATAACCAACCGGCCCGAGGTGGCCTCCATCGTGCAGGACGCCGGTGTGGACCGGATTTTTGTGGATATGGAGTACATCGGCAAGGCCGACCGGCAGGGGGGCATGGATACCGTCCAGTCCCACCACACCATCGAGGACATCTGCCGGGTCAAGGCGGTCTGTGACCGTGCTCAGGTCATGGTGCGGATCAATCCCATCCACGCTCCCGGCGGCGGCTATCCCGGCTCGGAGGCAGAGATCAACGCCGCCATCGAGGCGGGGGCCGATGTGCTCATGCTGCCCTATTTTAAGACCGTGCAGGAGGTAGAGACCTTCCTGCGTCTGGTGGACGGACGGGCCGTTACTCTGCCTCTGGTGGAGACTCCGGAGGCGGTGGAGGTCATTGACGACATTCTGGCCTTGCCCGGTCTGGACGAGATCTTCGTGGGCCTCAACGACCTGAGCCTTGGCTACGGCAAAAAATTTATGTTCCAGCTGCTGGCCGACGGCACGGTGGAGCGCCTGTGCCTGAAGTTCAGGCAAAAGGGCATCCCCTACGGCTTTGGCGGCATCGCCGCTCTGGGTCAGGGCATGCTCCCGGCGGAGTACGTCATTCGGGAGCACTATCGGCTGGGCTCCACCTGCGTGATTTTGTCCCGCAGCTTCTGCAACACCGGTGTGATCACCGATCCGGAGCAGATCCGGGCCGTATTCAACTCCGGCGTGGGTCAGATCCGTCAGCTGGAGCAGGAGTGCGCCCGCTATGCCGACTATTTTACCGAAAACCAAAAGGAAGTTGCCCGCCGGGTGGCGCTGATCAGCAAAGAGGTTTCGAAATGAACATTCTCATCACCGGCGCCTGGTCTCAGGCGGGGCAATATCTGCACGAGCTTCGTGCTCTGGGCCATGAGGTGCAGTTTCTTCAGCAGGAGCGGGAAGCGCTGCCCTGTGCCTGTGAGTGGGTGGAGGGGGTCATCGCCAACGGCCTGTTTTTGCACCATCCCATTGAGAAATTTACCAATCTGCGTTTTATCCAGCTTACCTCGGCTGGGTTTGACCGGGTGCCTATGGACTACGTTCAAGACCACGGCATTGCCATCCACAATGCCCGGGGTGTGTACAGCATCCCCATGGCGGAGTTTGCCCTGAGCGGCGTGCTGCAGCTGTGCAAGCAGGCGGATTTCTTCCGCACCAACCAAAAGGCCCACCGCTGGGAAAAGCACCGCGGCCTTGTGGAACTGTATGGCAAGACCGTGTGCATCGTGGGCTGCGGCAGTGTGGGTACCGAG
>JAZOBP010000079.1:0-10069 GCA_045596065.1 Lawsonibacter sp.
GCTTAGCTCTCTTCCCGTACCAGACGGACATAGCGGATACCCTTACGATCACCGTGGCGGTACCACAGGGTTACCAGAATGGAACCGTCGTCCATGACCAGAGCATGAGGCTCACCAAAGGCAAAGTCAATAAACTGATCAAACTCGCCGGTGGTGCCGTGCTGGGTGGTGGTAAGAGTCTCCCAAACAGGCTGATTCTCCAACAGGTTAAAACCATTCTCGTCAGGCTTTGCAAGAGCCAGCCACACACCGGTAGGCTCTTCCTTACGCTGGTTGTAGACCACCAGCACCTTGCCGTCATCCCAAGCCTCCAGAGCAGTGGTCTGGCCACGGAAGGGCATGGCGAAAGGACCGGAGAAGGTCTTGCCATCGTCAGAGGACAGTAAGTACTGATCAGGAGCCTCCTCGCTCTTATTCTGCCAGGTGGAGACCATGAGACGACCGTCACTCAGGCGGACGATCCAGCTCTCACCGTACTGGCAGGGTGCCTCCTGCCGGGCAAAGGCGGTGGACTGCCAGGTCTTGCCGCCGTCCCTGCTGCGCACCATGACCAGCTGGCAGGTATCGGTGGGCTGCTTCTGCTCAATGGTGGGATAAGGGGCGTAAATCATGGTCATAGTGCCATCCGCATCCACCAGCATGCCGCCGGGCTGCTCGGCAGAGCCGTAGAAAGGCAGCTCCACACGCTGAGGTGCGGGGAAGTTGACACCATCGTCCGAGATGGCAGCGGCCATGCAGTTCTCCCACATGCCGCCCACCTCACTGGACCAGAAAGACTCGCCAAACTCATGAATGGGGAACCACTGACCGCCAATGGAAACACGGCCGTCAGCAGTGGTGCGTACAGATGCAAAAATCGACTCCTTATTTACCAGTTCCGGCCAAACAGTCTTATACTCAGACCAATTCTCACCGTCTCTGGAGTAGGACAGCACAGGGTAAAAGTCATTGGAACCGCCCGCCTGATGCAGATTAAAGGAGCAGACCAGCGTACCGTCCGGCATCTTGGCTACACGGGGGCCGGCTGCCGCCAGTTCATAATTGCAATAGACATCGCCTTCGGAAATCTTTCGAAACACGATTCGTTCCTCCTTGATGATTTCTTTTAAAACCAATTATAACTAAAACAGTTTCCGTATTGGAATATCTCAATGGGACAAATAACCAGTTTCTATGTCTCAATTCGTTAATTATGGCTGCGCCGTTCTGAAGATGGTGCCTTGCCGTAATATCGCTTATACGCAGCAGAGAAGGACTCAATAGACGCATATCCAAGCTGCTCGGCCAGAACACTGATGGGGACATCGGAATTGCGCAGCCGGTCCGATGCGATCTCCATACGCATATCAGTCAGCAGTTCCCGGAAGGGTGCATTGAAATATTGCAGACACAGGCGGTGTACCTGACGGGTAGACAAATGCATAAGGTTTGCCAGTTCGCTGCAGGAACAGTTGGAATTAAACCGATTCTTTGCCAGATAGTCCTCAATAATTTCTGCCCGGTTTTCCTCGTGGGAAAGCTGAGCTGTCTCGCCGCCCTTTCCGCACCGCCGGGTAATATCGGCCAGCAAAGCGGTCAGCTCACCCTGAATCTTCTCAGCAAAGGCCGCCTTACGTTCCATAAGCTCCTGACGGATCTGCATCAGGCGCTGAGCACCGCCAAAGTCATCCGGGATCAACAGCGGTACATGACACTCGGGCACCGCCGAAACACTGCCCTGCACCGAGTACAAAAAGGATACCGTCCTTACCTGAGCGTCATTGGGAAGAATACGGTGAATGCAATGAGGCGGAATAAGCAGAAAATGCCCCTGCGGACACTGCATTTCTTGCTTGCCCAGGACAAAGGAACAGCTTCCGCTGATAATATACTGCAGTTCATACTTCGGATGGCTGTGGGAATATGGATCCGTGGTCAAGGCGTTATGATAGAAGTCGTGAGGCAGGCTTACTTTAATCCGCCCGGAACCAAATTGCAGCTGAGCGTGAAATTCAACCGCCATACAATCATCCCCTTTCCTGTCTTTCCGATGATCTTATACACCGGTCTGTGTGATGACCAAATGATCCATTGCAAAGTATTGTCCCATAGAAAGCTCGACCTGATACTCCATTCCCACGCAGGCAGGCTGGTCTGTACTCAGCTCGGAACTCATAAGTGTATAGCTCCACCTGTCCGGCTCCTGCTCTCCCTTTGGCCAGACCTTGACCAATATACCGCCATCGATTTTTGCGATTTTGGCGTGGTGCCAGCGGTTGACGGGATACTGAATATCCCAGCAGAACTTGGGAGGCCACTCGACATTTTTTGTGCCTCCTTCAGGTCTGTGCTGGATACGCACACCCTCCGGTGTCAGCTGAACAACCCCGTGGACCGAACTGCCCGCAAACAGATCCACGCTGAACATCTGCCCCGGCATAGTAAGGATCGAGCTCTTTCCCGTTCTGGGATGAGTAAAGTAAAAATCAAACGCAAGCGTAAATTCACCGACAAACGGGGTGGCGACAGAAAATCTGCAAGGCGTGCTGACACCCGAACGCAGCATGAGATGACCGTCCGTAATGTCATAAGAGCGATACTGTCCTGGAGGGGTATATGCTCCCTGCTCATAACCGTGATCGGCCATGTTTTGCCAGAAGGAGTTTTCTCCGGCCGGATAGTCGGCAAAATGATCGGCAAAGACCGTCTTACCGGTCTCGGTCATTTCTCTGCAGGCAGGCTGCACGTCTACCACACACGTTGCCTCTACCCCGTCAGCATTCACCGTAACCGCAGTCCGGCCGACACCATGAACGGCAACCACACCGTCCTCACTCACTGAGGCAACATCCGGGTCGTCACTGCGCCACGTAACACAAGCTGCTTCGGGATTAAACGTGGGCTCCAAGGTCACGTCCTGCCCCTTCTCTACACTGTTCAACGCAGAGGCAAGTCCAATGACCATGCGGCGGGAAAGTGTCCACTGCCCTATGCTCACGCCGTGTCCCTCCAATGCAAAGCCGCATGACTGCGCCGCAGCAGGTATTTCGACCCAGTCATCCTGTCCCTCCGGCCGCAGCCAGGCCAGCTGGCCGACAACAGCATAGTGCAGGGTGCATTCGCCTTCACAGGGCAGGCCGTCACAGCCGGCACGCAGTTCAGCCCTGCCCGCCTGTCCCAGCTCGATAACAAGCACGCCACCCGGTTGGAAAACGGCCCGAATCGTTGCGGTACAGCTTTCAGGCACCTCGTCCATCAGTTCAACACAGCCGTCCAGCCTCTGCCCGTCAAGACTGCCTCCGGCCAATACCCCTGACGGAATGGCAGACTGCAGCTCCACAGGCTTAAACCGCTCTTCCTCCGGGTCAATAATATTGCCGACAATCGAACGATAGGTGACATCATAGCAAAACACCAAAATACGTCCGTCTGCCAGCAGCAGGCAGGAGGGGTCTGCCATATCATGGGGAGCAGTGTCGGGAGATGCATAGATCTCCTGCGTCAGGCTATGACTCCAACCGGCCTTGGGGCAAAAGAGCTTGCCGTAGATGGTACGTGGCAGGACAGAGCGTGCCCACGTGGTAAAGACACGGCAGCCATCTATAGGCGCAAAGCCGGGCTGATGGATCAGGCCGGGCTCAAGGCCCACCTCCTGCCATGTCTTGCCCCGATCCTGAGAGCAAATGACCGAGCCGCGCTCACGCACATATCCATAGACCTCATCCGTTTTCGGATTGGGAACAACAAGAGAGACCTCGTTATAGTTGTAGGAGTTTCCCTCCCACGGGGCAAAGTTTGGGATCGCATAATCACCAATGCGCTGCCAGCGTTTGGTCTGCACATCCCACTTAAGATGCAGTGCGCCGACCCGGGAGCTTTCCCGGCGAAGGGAGTAATACGGGAAGAGAATCTCGCCATTGTCAAACACGGCAATATCCCCTCGTTTCAGCGGAATACAGCCGTCCTCACGCTCCATCTCCTGAGGTGGGAACCAAGTCCGTCCACCGTCGGCAGACTGGATAGTAAAGACCTGATGATCACTCAAATGGGGATAATAATTGCACATCCAGACCGTGAGGACGACAATCTCATCCTTCTCCCCGTTGCCGGTCGCATCGGCGTGAACAAGGCCGAGATTGGGGTCTCTTGGGTCAGAGATGATACAATAGTCCGTCTCCCCCCTCTTCAGCCGCTCATAGCGGCCACGGGTCTGGGCCATGCCCCACTTGGCCATGTTGACCTCATCCACCACAAGCAGAGGGTGTTCATAGTCCCAATGTTTGCCGTCGGCACTGCCCTCAAGCACTAATATCCTGCCTGCACCCTGCTGGGCATAGACCTGAGTCTTTGCATTGGAGTGGGGCGCATGACAATTATGTTCATAGACACCCATAAGAAGCCTGCCATCCTTGAGTCGAACCATGTCCGGGAAAAGCAGTTCCAAGGGTGCCGGGACCCGAAGTGCCGTAAAGTCGCCGGTTTTTCCCTCGTGCTCAATGGTTCTGACCTCCGGCTCCTCCAGAAGCGCAGGGACATTGGGAAGCTCTTTACAGCAAAAATCTACAGCCTCCAGAAGCTCAGACCATTGCTTACCGTCACCCCGGGGCGACAGCTCCGACAAGGACGCCTGCGGCATCAAGACAAGCAGTGCTGTCAAGGCATCCGCCCATTGACCCCAGTCATCCAGATGGAAGCCGTCCACAGTCAGCTCCCGCCCCCACACCTGGCGCAGGCGCTGAATGACCGCTCCGGTGGGGATCCAGCCGGCAAAGCAATGACCAAACTCACCGTCCAGAACTTGATGTTCCACGCATCGGACAATGGAGTTGAACATTAGGGACTGACTGCTGTTGTAATAGCAATTAAAATAACCGGGGAATACAGATGAGTTTTCCCCAAAGGCCCAGGGCATATCCCAGTATACCTTTGCACCGGGACAAAAGTCCGCAAAATAGTCCATCAGGCAATCCACATCACCATTGAACGTGGATTGCAGGCCGGCACTGGGTGCAAACTGACGCAGCAGGATGACGTCCCAGTCCCCCTGCAAAAGCAGCTGGTGCAGAGGGTTATCCTCTCCCCCGCCCCGGGCAGCACCGCTTTCGGCAATGCCTCGGGCCAGATCACGCATACTGGTGTGTTCCCCTACCGGGTTGGCACACCGGAGGTTCAGGCCCATTTGCCGGCCCATTTCTTCCATGAGCCCGGCACGTTCAGGGCCGCCTAAAAGCAGTATTTTAAACGGGCTGACACTCGTTGGCATATTTCTTCCTCCCTGTCTCTGTCACTATTATAGGACGTGCTCAGGACCTAAGCAAGCGTTCACTTATCCTCGCACCGGGTGATGACCAGATTATCGATGAACACACTGCGCTCTGCCGGGCCGGCGGCGTAGTACTGCATACGGAAGCAGGCCTTGTTGTCTGTCCTGTACTGAGAATGCATACCGACCAGATCCCACTTCTCCGGCTCGGTCTCACCCTTGGGCCACACACGGGCATAAATGGCCCCGTTGACTCGTGCTACACGAATGGAATGCCATACGTTGAGCGGATAGATGATCTCCTCATGGAAGCTCTCCGGGTCATTCACGACCTCTGCCCGTTCATTTTGATATTCACAACGGATCCCCTCGGGCGTCAGATCCAAAAAGCCGTGAATGCCGCTGTCCTGCCACAGATTGAGGTACAGGCAGTGACCGGGATAAAGGAAATTGTTCTTCGTGCGCCCGCCGGTAAAGGTAAAATCAAAACAGGCTGTATAGTCTCCCTCGATGGGCATATCCACCTTGACCCAGGTACGGGCGTTGTTATAGGCATTGAGCTTCAGGCAGCGGCCTGTGGGCCCATTAGCAATATCGTAGGAGCTGTAGTACGTGGGCTCAACACCGGCAGAACTGTAACCCTTCTGCTCCATCCCGTCCCAGAAGGCATTCTTGCCTGTGGGATAGGACTCAAAATCTTCCCGGAAGAGCACCTTCCGCACACCACCGGATGCAACCTCCGCCGGCAGGTCAGAGACCGTGACGTCACAACACGCCTGTGCCCCGTCCGCATCAAGAGTGACCCGTGCCGTACCAGGGCCAACGTAACGAACAACGCCATTGTCCACCGTCGCCACACCGGGATCACTGGTCTGCCAGCTAAGCTGATTTGCCCTGGGCTGAATGGACGGGACAAGCACCCCCGCCCCGCCTTGAATACCAACAAGTACAGGATCCATGGTGATCTGCAGGCGGTGGGACAGCTCTACCTGTTCCACAGCCGCATTCTGCGTCTTAATATTCAGACGACCGGACTGTCGGCTGCATGTGGTAAGGTACTGCCACTTGTCTCGGACAAGCTTCTCCGAATCACTTACCTGCAGATACACCGCACCGCCCAACACAAGAACACCGACGGTGCAGCTGCCTGCAGGGATGCCGTGCCGTCCCTGCACAAGATCAACACAGTCTCCCCCGGCCAGCATAAGACTTACCACTCCCTCGGACTCAAAGGAGCACTTGGCCTTTATAGTATAGGTAGCAGGAAGCGCAAGCTCCTCCGGAATGGATGCCGCACCCTGATAGAGGACGACCTTTTCCAGCGTTTCATCCAACTCGATGGGGTCAAACTCCGCACTGTTCGGATCGTCAAAGGTGCCCACGATGCTGCGGTAGGCAGTATCATAGCCCACCGTATAGATCCGGCCGTCTGCCAACCGTCTGCAGGAGGGGTCAGCCATATCGTGGGGGCTGGGATCGGGAGAAGCGTATATGACCCGCTTGGCCGTGTCCGACCAGCTCGCTCCATGATAGAATACCTTACCGTAAACAGTACGGGGACTTGCAATACGGGCCCATGTGACAAAGGCCCGGTGCTCGTCTATGGGTGTAAAGCCGGGCTGATGGATATAGCCCTCTTCCTCACCCACAAGCTGCCAGCTCAGACCACGATCCGCCGAACGGATGATGGCTCCGTTGGCACGGACAAAGCCGTAAACCTCGTCCCCGGCAGGGTCTGGTACGATAAAGGAAAGCTCATTGAACTCAAAGCCCTCCGACTTTTCCGGCAGAAGATCGGGCAAAAGGGTATCGCGGATATTGATCCACTTGCCCTGCTCCGGACTCCACTGCATCAGCAGCAGGATGATTTTGTTGCTGCGGTAGGTGGGCACCAGAATCTGCCCATCGGCAAAGACAGCCGCATCACCGCGCTTGATCAGCTCCGGCGAGTGGACGCTCTCCAGCTCCTGCGGCACAGACCAGGTTTTGCCGCCATCGGTGGACCAGTGCATATTCAGGGTGTGAGACAGGTGATCCTCATGGTAGTCCACCATGCAGAAGGTGTGCAGAAGCACCTCCTCCGCCACTCCGTCCCCATTCAGGTCAGCGTGAGCAACGATGAAGTTGGGATCCCGGGGGTCGGCGTTGAGAATATAGTCCTCCCCTGCCTTCCAGCGCTCATAGCGCCCAAGCACTTTGGCAACGCCCCAGCGGTCCAGCTGATGTTCATCAATGACCAGCACAGGGTGCTCCGTGTCAAAGGTCCTGCCGTTATCGGTACTCTTCCAGATAACGATACGACCCGATCCCTGCCAGCCGTAGCAATCCCCGGGGATGACCTCGGGATAGTGATAGACCTGCTCATAGGCCGAAACGAAAACCGTGCCGTCGGCCGTCACCCCCACGTCCGGGAAATGCAGCTTATAGGGAGCCGCCGTCTGGGCAACGGTCACGTCCTCCTGCTTGCTTACATCCTCGACCCGAACCGGGTGCGGGATGTCAAGCCTGGTGATCCCATGGGTGCAGGCGCAGCTTGCAGCCTCATCGGCGGAAGAAAGCTCCTCCCGCAGGGCAACCGCCTCACCGGGATAAAGGGTACGGATAAGGGTAAGGGCCGCTGCTGCCTGCGCCACAGGCTCGCTCAGATGCAGGCCGTTGGCACACAGGTTATCCCCGACTGTATTGCGCAGATGCTGAATGGCCGCACCCACAGGGATCACGCCGGCAAGACGGTGTCCAAAGCGTTTAAGAGCATATTCCATGCTGGTCACAATGGCGTTGTACATCACGCTTTGACTTCCGTCAAAATAGGTGATCAGATCGGACGCTCTTGGCCCGGAAAGGGTCTGCTGCCATGCCCAGGGCATAGCCAAAAACACCCGTGCTCCGGGGCAGTGATGATCAACACAGTCCAGCAGGAATTCCAAATCCGTGTTGTAGGACCCGTACATAGCCGATGCCAGCATCATCTGACTGAGCACCACTACGTCCCACTTGTCTGCATCCAGAGCATCCTTGACCGTACAGGCATCACGCACCGGTCCTTGATCCGTGTAGCTGTGCAGAGAACAGGTTGCACTTCCTTTTGCCATGTCCCGGGCAAACAAGCGCAAAGATGCCTCCGGCCGGGTGAGCACAGTCAACGCCGTATTGGGACGAAGCTGTGCGATCTGAGGCAGATAGTCCAGATCATGCTCCGAGGCAAAAAACAGAATTTTGGAATGATCCGTATACTGATTCATAATTCAATTCCCCTTTACAAGAAGAGACGACCCGCCGCCGGCGGGTCGTCTCCCTGTGTTAAATCAGCCGTTGGCTTCGTTTGATTATAGGGTCTGATAAACTTATTTCTTAAGGAAGTTCATCAGAATCTGTGCAGTCTGGGCACGGGTTGCGTTTTCGGTGGCATTGGTGAAGGGAACGCCCTTCATAATGCCCTTGGACACAGCCCAGTTAAGTGCCTCCTTAGCCCAGTCGTCATACTTGCCCACGCCGGCAGGCTCACCAGCTGCAGCGGGCTTGCCGGAGTAGTTGTGCAGGATGACCGCCACCTGCTCCAGCGTCACGGCGTCGTTGGGACGGAACTTGCCGTCGCCAAAGCCGCTGACCACGCCCTTCTGAGAGCCCCAGGTAACCGCATTGTTGAACCACTGGTCGGCAGGCACATCGGGGAAGTTATGCTTGGCACCGTTGAGGCCGGGCTGGCCTTCCTTGTTGTACAGCACCTGCACCACCATGGCACGGGACAGGGTGTCGTTGGGGCCGAAGTTCACAGCGTTGTAGCCGGACATGATGCCGTTTTTAATGGCATAGTCCACAGCATCATAGAACCAGTCACTGGCCTTTACATCGTTCATGAACGCCGCACCCTTACCCTGCTGCTGGGTGACGGTCAGGTTGTCGATGTTCATGGTACGCTTCTGACCGGTGCCGCCGGCATAGTACTGCATACGGAAATAGGACTGCGCCGAGGCATCAAACTCGTCGTGCAGGGCCAGCAGACTCCACTCTGCGGGCTCGGCAGTGCCGCGCTCCCACACCTTTGCATAGATGCCGCCGTCCACACGCACCACCTTGAGGGTGTGCCACTTGTTCAAGTCATAAACAACTCTGTTATTGAACAGACTGGGGTCGTAGCTGACATAAGTGGTGCCCTCAATCATATACTCCACACGCATACCCTCAGGGCACAGCACGAGGAAACCGTGGATACCGCTGTCCTGCCACAGGTTCATGTACAGGTAGTGGCCGGGAACGGTGGAATCCGTGCCGGTACGGGCGCCGGTGAACAGGAAGTCATACTGGACGGTGTAATCGCCCACGATGGGGACATCCACCTTGTGCCAGGTTGCCTTGCCGTTCATACTGGTCAGCTGGAGATACTTGTTGCCGTTTTCGGACAGAATATTATAGCTGCGGTTTTCGTTGGGGTCACTGCCGTTGGACTTGTAGCCATTTGCTTCGAGGGCATTCCAGAATGCATTTGTGCCCTCGCTGTACTGACTGAAATCATCGGTAAAGAGGACCTTCTTCTCGCCCATTCCCTTGATCTCGGGAGGCTGGGGCTCTACCAGAACCTCGCAGGTAGCCACTGCGCCACCGGCATTCAGAGTGATGGTTGCCCTGCCCTGACTGATAAAGGATACCACGCCGTCCTTGACGGTGGCGACCTTGGGGTCACTGGTAGTCCATACCAGCTCTTTCTGCACGGGCTGGATAAAAGGTGCAAGATCCTTGTCAGGTCCACCGGCAATACTCTGAATGGTCTTGGGCATGGTGATGGACACACGGGTGGTCACCTTAACGCTGTTGAGGGTCACGTTGGTG
>JAZOBP010000080.1:0-4419 GCA_045596065.1 Lawsonibacter sp.
CATCGAAGGCCGCAATGCCGTCATCGAGGCCCTGCGTGCCGGTGTGACCATTGACAAAATATTCATCATGAAGGGCGAGACAGATGCCACTCTGGGGCATATTGCTTCCTCCGCCCGTGAAAAGGGCATCGTGGTGGTGGACGCCGACCGGCGCAAGCTGGACGGCATGAGCCGCACCCACTCCCATCAGGGCGTCATTGCCCTGGCCGCTGTGCGTGAGTATGCCTCGGTGGAGGACATCCTCAATGCCGCCCGTGAAAAGGGCGAGCCGCCCCTCATCGTCATCTGTGACGAGCTCAGCGACCCACACAATCTGGGCGCTGTCATCCGCACCGCCGAGTGTGCCGGTGCCCACGGCGTCATCATCCCCAAACGCCGCTCTGCCGGCCTGACCGCCATCGTGGCCAAGACCTCCGCCGGTGCGGTGTCCCACCTGCCTGTGGCACGGGTGCCCAACATCCCCTCCCTCATCAAGCAGCTCAAGCAAGAGGGTGTTTGGGTGTTCGGCACGGCCGCCGACGGGGACACCACCCTCTACAAAGCCGATTTGAAGGGCCCCGCCGCCATCGTCATCGGCAGCGAGGGGGACGGCATGGGCCGTCTGGTGGCCGAGGGCTGTGACTTTAAGGTCAGCATCCCCATGAAGGGCCACATCAACTCCCTGAACGCCTCTGCCGCTGCCGCCATCCTTCTCTACGAGGCCGTGCGTCAGCGCCTGGGTCAGTAACCAACCACACAAATCCGCCATTTTACGAGGACGATATGAGCGAACAGGATGAGAAAAAACTGAATAATCCCGACGCCGAGCTGGCACAGCTTCGTTCTCTGGTGGAAAACGCCCAAGAGGGCGACTTTTCTCTGGATGACATTCTGTCCGAGTTCTCCCCCCGCAGCCGGCCCAAGAGCGTGATCTCCCTGTCTCAGGAGGGCGATCAGGCCGTTTCGGAACCCGACAGCACCCCCGACAACGTGGTGCTCTTCCCTGCCGCTTCCTCAACCGAAGGCGAAGACGAAGAACGCCCTGCAGAAGAGCCGGAGCCTCTCCCCGAGACGGATACCCCGGAGGGGTCTGCGTCCGAGGGTGCCTCCGGTCCGCAGACACAGAGCGATCCCGAAGAGGGCGCTGACAAGCCGGAGCCGCCCGCTGCCGACAATGTGGTGCAGTTCCCCCGGCAGAAGTTCTCTTTGTCCGGTCTGATCCGTTCCCTGTCTCAGCGTGCCGACAAATACGCCGAGGGCATGTTTGAGGACGAGGACACCCCCTCCAGCCCGGAAACCCGGCGCATAGAGGAGCTGATCCCCGGCGTGGATAAGGAGACCCGTGCCCCCCGTGTACGCCGGGTCCGCTGCCAGGATCCCCCTCAGCCTGATACGCCCCCCCAGCAGCTGGCCCGGGACTACAGCAAGGGTCTCAAGGGTCTGCACCTGCGCAGCTTTGCGTTGTATCTGCTGGCCCTGCTGGCTTTTTATCTGGTACTGGAGCCTGTGCTGCCCATCCCCCCCATTCCAAATCCCATCACACCCGCCCAGCCTCTGCTGACCTACTCCATTAAGTGCTGGCTCAGCGCCGCCCTGCTGGCTGCGTCTATGGGTCTGAGCTGGGATATCCTTGCCCGTACCGCCGGCCGACTGGCTCAGCGCCGTCTGGGCATGGACACACTGCTGGCCTTTGCCTGTGTTTTCACCCTCGCTGACGCCATCACCGCTCCGTGGATCCTGCCCCGGCAGGAGCTGCCCTACTGTGCCATCAATATTATTGCCCTCGCCCTTTCCCTTCAGGGTGAGCACCATCGCCGCCGCGGCCTGCGCCTTGCCTGCCGGGCCGCCGCCGCCTCTTCCGAGCCCTATCTGGTCACTCTGGACAACGGCAAATGGAACGGCCGTGACACCTACACCAAGCATGCCGGCACCGCCGAGGGCTTTGGCCGCCAAATTCAGGCGGACGACGGTGCCCAGCGGCTGTTTCGTGTGGTTTGTCCCCTTCTCCTGATTGTCAGCACGCTGGTTTGCATCGTCATTTGTCTTGCCGGCCGGGCTCCCCAGCGTCTGTTGTGGTCCCTGTCTGCCGTACTGACCTGTTCGGCCTCCCTCTCCGCTCCCCTTATTTTCAGCCGTCCCTTCCATCGGGTGTCCCGCCGTCTGGTGCAGAGCGGCGGCGCTCTGGCCGGCTGGCCGGCGGTGGCGGAATCCCGACGGGGCAACGGCATTCTGCTCACCGACCTTGACCTGTTCCCGCCCGGTGCCGTAACGCTCAACGGCTTTAAGGTGTTCGGCTCCTACTCCAGAGAACGGGTCATCGCCTATACCGCCACTCTGATCCGTGCCGCCCACAGCGGCCTTGACCGCCTGTTCAGCGACCTGCTGCGTACTCAGGGCGGCATCCTGCGTCAGGCAGACCGCCTGTGCTGCTATGAGGGCGGCGGCCTGTCCGCCAATATCCGGGGCGATCAGGTTCTGGTAGGCTCGGCCTCCTTTATGACCCTGATGGAGATCCCCCTGCCTCAGGGTCTGCAGGTCAAGACTGCCGTGTTCTGCGCCATAGACGGTGAGCTGGCCGGCATCTTTGCCCTGCACTACTCCCTGCCCGACACCATCTTCCCCAGCGTCTCCTCCCTGCTTCAGGAGCGCCTGTCCCCCGTGCTGGCCACCCGGGACTTTAACATCACCCCTGCCATGCTGTGGCAGCGGTTTCGTCTGGCTACCGAGCGCATGGACTTCCCCTCGGTGGAGCGCCGGCGGGAGCTGTCCGACCCGGAGCAAAACCACGACACCACCATTACCGCCGTGCTTTGCCGTGAGGGCATCGTGCCCTTCTCCGAAAGTGTGGTGGCCGCCCGCCGCCTGCGCCGGGCCGTGCGTGTTAACGCCGCTTTCGCCTGCATTGCCGGTGTGCTGGGCGCTGCTCTGGCCTGCTACCTCACCGCCGTGGCGGCCTTTGCATCCATTTCCCCGGTGAGCGTGCTGGTCTATCTGCTTTTGTGGCTGCTGCCCTCCTGGTTCCTTACCGGCTGGGTAGATCAGTTCTGACTTTACCCTTTAATAAAGGACTTGATCTGATGAATTACCGTGAGCGTTTCTGGGATCTTCTGCGTCCCCTGGAGCTGTTTATATGCTCTGTTTTGTGGATGGAGATCATCTTCCGTCTGTTCTATATCCCGGACTTTTTTGACCGTGGGCTGTTGTACATCCTGCTGTTCTCCCTGCCCATTGCCGCCATCTGCACCTTTGTGTGCTCCCTCTGGGGTGAAAAACACAACCGTCTGGTCGCCGGCGTCCTGCTGGCCGTCATGACCCTCTGGTTTGTGATCCAGGCTGTGTACAACACCATCTTCCACACCATGCTGGTGACCAAATCCTTCGGCATGGCCGGCCAGGCCATCGGCAACTACTGGCGTGAGACGCTGCTTGGCATCTTCAAGGCCATCCCTGCCATTGTGCTGCTGGCGGTGCCCTTTGGTCTGTTTATCTGCCTGCGTCGGCACGTCACCCTGTCCGCCCGTGCGGACAAGTGGGAGCTGGCCGCTCTGGCCGGCGGTGCCCTGCTGCTGCAGCTGCTGGCCGTGGCCTGCATCCATCTGCCCGCTCCCGGTGTGATGACCACCCGTGAGCTGTACCGCCAGAGCTTCATCCCCGAGCTGAGCGCCTCCCGTTTTGGTGTGATGACCACATTGCGGCTGGACATCTCCCAGTCCCTGTTCGGTCTGGACACCCCCGATGATGACCTGCTGCTTCCCGACACCTCCGGCGAGGACGAGTCCGGCGACGTGTCTGTTCAGGCCCCCATCCAGTACCGGCCCAATGTGCTGGACATTGACTTTGAGGCTCTGGCCGAAGCCGAGACCAACAAAACGCTGAAGAATATGCACCTGTACTTCGCCGGTCGGGAGCCCACCTACCAAAACGAGTACACCGGCCTGTTTGAGGGCAAAAACCTCATCATGCTCACCGGCGAGGCCTTTTGGATCGGGGCGGTGGACCCGGTCTACACCCCCACTCTGTACAAGCTGGCCAACGAGGGCTTTGTGTTCAAAAATTTCTACAATCCCCTGTGGTGGTACTCCACCATTGACGGAGAGTACGCCCACTGCACCGGCCTGATCCCCTTCAACAAGCACAACCCCCCCTTTAAGTACACGGGCAAGAACAAAAACTGCATGTAGTTCTGCATGGGCAATATGCTGGCGCTGGAGGGTTACCCCACCACCGCCTACCACAACCACACCTACACCTACTACGGTCGTGACCTGTCCCACCCCAACATGGGCTACGACTATTACGGCGTGGGCAAGGGTCTGGACGTAAAGACCAGCTGGCCGGAGTCCGATCTGGAGATGATGGAAAAGACCATCCCTCAGGCCCTTGCCGGCCCAAAGCCTTTCCACAACTATTACAAAGTCGGATCGTAGCCATGTCGTTCTG
>JAZOBP010000081.1:0-3176 GCA_045596065.1 Lawsonibacter sp.
ATGCCTATGAGTAGTTCCGCCGCAGCGGAAAGCCTCCCCTGTGTAAGGGGAGGTGGCCGAGCGAAGCGAGGACGGAGGGGTTGTGAAGAAAGAAGCGGACAATCCCCCAGCCTCGCATTCGCTCGGCAGCCCCCTTTACACAAGGGGGCCTTGCTGAAACCTCACGCCAGCCTGCTGGCAGTGGGGCATATATACAATTGAGATAATATTCGAGAGCCTTTAGGCTCAGCCAGCAAAAGCCCCTTATAGGGGCAGAGCAGGCCACCCGTTATACGGGTGGTCCTGACTCGTCAGCATGATCAGACGGGGCAGGAGATGCAAAAGGAGGGCGGACGATGGTCGTCTGCCCTCCCGGTGGTGTGAATTATACGTTGAAGCGGAACAGGATGATGTCGCCGTCCTGCACCACGTACTCCTTGCCCTCGGAGCGGATCAGGCCCTTGTCACGGGCGGCGGCCATGGTGCCGCAGGCCATAAGGTCCTCGTAGGAGACCACCTCGGCACGGATAAAGCCGCGCTCGAAGTCGGAGTGGATCTTGCCGGCGGCCTGAGGGGCTTTGGTGCCGCGGGTGATGGTCCAGGCACGGCACTCGTCCTCGCCGCTGGTCAGATAAGAAATGAGACCCAGCAGGGTGTAGCTGGCCTTGACCAGACGGTCCAGGCCGCTTTCGGCGATGCCCAGATCGTCCAGGAACATTTTTTTCTCCTCGCCGTCCAGCTCGGCGATCTCGGCCTCCAGCTTGGCGCATACGGGGATGACCTGAGCGCCCTGCTCAGCGGCACGCTGCTCCACCTGCTTGTAGTAGGGGACGGACTGGGGATCGGCAAAGCCGACCTCATCCAGATTGGCGGCGTAAATGACGGGCTTGAGGGACAGAAGCTCACAGTCGGGGTACTCGGCGGCGATGTCCACGGCCTCGTAGGAGCGGGCAGACTTGCCGTCGTTGAGCCACTCACGCAGGCCCTCGAAGTCCTCGGCCTCCTGCAAAAACTTTTTGTCGCCCTTGGCAGCCTTCTTGGCCTTGTCGATGCGGCGCTCCACCATTTCAAGGTCGGCCATGACCAGCTCCAGATCAATGGTATCCATGTCACGCACAGGGTCGGTAGAGCCCTCCACATGGATGACGTTGGAGTCGTCAAAGCAGCGCACCACATGCACAATGGCGTCGGTCATGCGGATGTTGCCCAAAAACTTATTGCCCAGACCCTCGCCCCGGGATGCGCCCTTGACCAGACCGGCGATGTCCACAAACTCGATGACGGCGGGGGTGGTCTTTTTGGGGTTGTACATCTCGGACAGCTTGTCCAGACGGTAGTCGGGCACCGCCACCATGCCCACGTTGGGGTCGATGGTGCAGAAGGGGTAGTTGGCGCTCTCGGCCCCGGCGTTGGTGATGGCGTTGAACAGGGTGCTCTTGCCCACGTTGGGCAGACCCACGATACCTAATTTCATAAAAGCAACTCTCCTTGCGGTTGTGTTCGGCAAATAATTGTACCACTCTGTGATAAAAAGTGCAAGCAATTCCCGGCCGGGAAAGGGGGAATTTGCCGCGGCAGGGTTGAAACGGCAGAAAAAATTGATATAATGGTTGCATCCTGCGTCCGCAAGGACGAGGCAAGGAGCTGCATTTATGAAAAACCGTTCTGCAATGATCAGCCTGATCGTATCCATGCTGATTTTCGGTACCATTGGTATCTTCCGCAACTACATCCCCCTGCCATCCAGCGTGGTGGCCCTGATCCGGGGTGCGGTGGGCACTGTGTTTTTGGCCGGACTGTGTTTGGTGCGGCAGAAGCTGCCGGACTGGCGGAGCATCCGCAATAATCTGGTACTGCTGCTGGTGTCCGGTGCCTTTATCGGCTTTAACTGGATCCTGCTGTTTGAGGCCTATCGCTACACCACCGTGGCTACGGCGACCCTGTGCTACTATCTGGCCCCGGTGTTTGTGATTTTAGTTTCACCCCTGCTGTTTAAAGAGCGGCTCGGCCTGTGGAAGCTTATGTGCGTGGCACTGGCTTTGGGGGGCATGGTCTTTGTCACCGGGGCGGCGGACGGCGGGCTGCCCGGGCCGGAGGAGCTGCGGGGGATCGTGCTGGGTGTGGGAGCGGCTGTGCTCTATGCCTGCGTGGTGCTGATGAACAAAAAGCTCACCGGGGTGCAGGCATTTGACCGCACCATTGTACAGCTGGGGGCGGCGGCGGTGTCGCTGGTGCCCTATGTACTGCTTACCGAGTGGGGCAAGCCTATGAACTGGAATGGCCCTGTGGTTGGTCTGCTGCTGGTGGTGGGCGTGGTGCACACGGGCATTGCATATGCCCTTTATTTCGGCTCTATCAAAGAACTGCCGGCCCAGACCTCGGCCCTGTTCAGCTACATTGACCCGGTCTCGGCCATTCTGCTCTCGGCGGTGTTTCTCCCCAATGAGGTGCTCACCCCCACCGGTATAGTGGGTGCGGTGCTGGTGCTGGGCGCCACCCTGCTCAGCGAGCTACCGGTAGGCCGTAAAAAGTGAAAAATGAAAGAGCCTTGCCCTCTGTGTTAAGCAGACGGCAAGGCTCTTTTCATTTGGTCAGTGGGTGCTTTCCAGACGGAAGGAAGCGCACTCCGTACCCTGACAGTCGGTGACGGTGCCGCAGGAGCAGCCCACCTGGATCTCGGGCAGAGAGCAGTGATTCTGGGTCTTGCTGTGATAAGCGCAGTTGGTTACGGTACATTTGATGCTGTGATTGTTTTCCATGGTCTGACACCTCCATAACAGGATGATGTCAGTATGTCACCGGGACGTGTGTGTTATACATTTTAATTCAGATATGTTTTCATATAAACTGTTTCGGTCATTCTGCTCCCATGGGCGCATAGATTGGTGGGGAGGTGATGGTTTTGGATCTGAAAAATAACGGCATTACCGTAGGGGAGCTGCTGGACAACCCAAAGGCAAAAGCGGTATTTCAGCGCAAATTCGGCCGGTGGATGAAGCATCCCATGGTGGCGGCCGGACGCAGTCTGACGCTGGGGCAGCTGACGGAGCTGGCCGGCGTGTATCTGCCCCGAAAAGTTATTGACGATACTCTTAAGGAACTCCGTGAACTATAAAAACAGGCCGCAGCCCCATATAAGAGGCTGCGGCCTATTACTTATTTGGAATAAACCTCGGGCTTGAGAATGCCGATGTAGG
>JAZOBP010000082.1:0-9193 GCA_045596065.1 Lawsonibacter sp.
GAAACGGACAGGAAACGGAAAATGAGGGCGAAAAAAACTCCGGATTAAGCAAGTTGATGATTGATTTGGCCTGCCAATTGTGCTATGTTGAAACTACAAAATAGGGAGGTTGCGGCTATGAGTATAAATAATTGTACTGCCGGTTTTGCACGACTGAATATTACACCCCCTCTGGGCGTACATATCGGTGGCTACTATGTGGAGCGCATTGCAAACGGTGTGCTTGACCCGCTCTATGTCAATGCTGTGGCTTTTGGTCAGGGCGAAGAAAAAGCGGTACTGATCGTGTGTGACATGCTGTCCATCTACGGCAATGCCGCCCATGAGTGGCCTGTGGAGATCGCCGGAGAGCTGGGGCTGCCCCGTGAAGCTGTCTTTACCTGCCACACCCACAGTCATACTACCCCGGTGGTGGACGGCACCCGTGAGCCCAGCGATCCTCAGTACGATGCGTGGCTGTTCCGGCGTATGTGCGATGCCGCCCGGATGGCCATGGACGACTGCAAGCCTGTGGAGGATGTCCTCTGGGCGGAGGGTCAGACGGAAAGGCTGACCTGGGTGCGCCGTTTTAAGTATAAAGATGGTCACTTCCAGACATGGACCAGGACCGGTGATCCCGAGATCGTCGGGCCCGCCTGTGAGGGGGATGAGTCCCTGCGTCTGGTACGTATTCTGCGTGAGGACGCTCCCGAGATCGCCTTTGTCAACTTCCAGCTCCACCCGGACAATACCGGCGGCTGCAAGTATTCTGCCGACTTCCCCGGCGTTCTCCGCAACCGCATTGAGGCAGCCAAGCCCGGCGTGCACTGTGTATTCCTCAACGGCGCTGAGGGCCAGATGGTGGCCTATGACTATATGCACGGTACCGTGCCCGAGAAGGTGGCGGAGCGCACCGAAAAAGCCGTCATGCTGGGCGAACAGCTTGCTGACTTCACACTTCCTCTGTGGGACAAGTGCGTGTCTACCGGTCAGGTGGGCCTTAAGTGCGGACAGACTATGGTGTCGGCCAAAACCAAGCGTGATCCTGCCCGGATGGAAGAGGCCGAGCGGCTCATTGCCCTGCATGAGGCGGGCAAGGACGCTGAGATCGGTCCCGGCTGGGTGGCCACTCCGCTGGTGGCAGAGGCATACACGCTGCGCCGTCTGGAGGCGGAGAAGCTGGACTATGTGGACATGGCCATTAGTGCAGTAGCTTTCTGCGGTCTGGCGCTTATCGGTATCCCCGGTGAGCCTTTCTGTGAGATCGGCGTGGATGTTCGTAAAAAATCCCCCTTTGCGGTGACCTGCATGTGCTGTCATACCAACGGCAACGGCGGCTACTATGCTACCGCCGAGGCCTACGATCAGGGCGGCTACGAGCCCCGCAACTCCCGCTTTGTCAAGGGTGTGGGAGAGCTTTTTGCCGACGAGGCATCCAAGCTGCTCAACCGTCTTTGATCGAGAGTCAAATATATGAAGGTATAAGGTATTGAGAGGTTAAGAGCTATGAGTAACAATAACTGTACCGTGGGCTTTGCCCGCCTTGATATGACGCCTCATCTGGGCGTGCCCCTGTCCGGCTACTACAACCGCCGGGAAATGGACGCTGTGGCGGCGCCCCTTTACATCAATGCCGTGGCCTTTGGTGAGGGAGACAAGTCCGCTGTGCTGCTGGCGGTGGATACCGAGGGAATCCATAAGGAGGCCGGCAGTCAGATGCCCGGACGGGTGGCTGAGACCCTTGGCCTTGAGGTGGAGAACGTATTTATCACCTGCACCCATACCCACACCGGACCTGTCGTTTACGGCACCTTTGATCCCAGCGACCCGGAGTACGATGCGTGGTTTGTGCGCCGCCTGTGCGATGCGGCCCGCATGGCGCTGGATGAGCGCAAGCCCGTGGCTGATGTGCTTACCGCACAGGGTGAGGCACCCGGTATCACCTTTGTGCGCCGTCACAAGATGAAGGATGGACACTACCAGACTTGGGGCAGTCCAAAGGATGTGGCCGAGCGGGCCGGGGAGGGGGACGAATCTCTGCGTCTGGTGCGCATCCTGCGTGAGGACGGGATGGAGATCGATCTGGTCAACTTCCAGCTCCACCCGGACAACGTGGGCGGCAACGCCTGCCACCCGGACTTCCCGGGCATTGTGCGTGAGCGCATTGAAAGTGCCCGAGAGCATACCTTCTGCGTATTCCTTAACGGTGCCGAGGGGCAGCTGGTGGCCAACGACTGGATCAACCCTGACCGCTTCTTCGGCAAAAAGAGCGTAGAGCGGGCCGAGTATCTGGGCGACAAGCTGGTGGCCTGCGCCATGCCCCTGTTTGACAAGGCGGTCTCCACCGGTAAGAGCGGTTTGACCTGCGGACGGGCCACCGCCACCTGCAAGACCAAGCGTGACCCGGCGCTGCTGCCTGAGGCTGAGCGTATCATTGCGCTGCATGAGGCGGGCCGGGACAGTGAGATCCTGCCCCAGTACGAGCTGCTGCCCTTTGTGTCTCAGGCCTATGTGCTGCGTGGGCTGGAGGAGCTGAAGCTGGACTGGGTGGATGTGCCGGTCAGTGCCCTTTCCTTCTGCGGTGTGGCCTTCCTGGGCATTGCCGGTGAGCCGTTCTGCGAGGTGGGTAAATTTATCCGGGACAACTCCCCCTTTGATACCACCTGTGTGTGCTGCCTGACCAACGGCGGCGAGGGCTACTACGCCACCGCCGAGGCCTACGATCAGGGCGGCTACGAGCCCCGCAACTCCCGCTTCCTCAAGGGTGTGGCCGAGACCCTGGCCCAAACCAGTGTGAACCTGCTGAAAAGCATCTAAACAATGAGGCAAAAATAAATTAATAATGAGGTGTCAATCATGAACAAACCCAACAGTAAAGTAGTCGCTAAGCTGCGCAACGACGAGCTGGTCACTTCTGCCAAGCTCAACATCACCCACCCCATCATTGCCGCTCAGGTGGCCATGGCCGGCTTCGATTTGATCTGGGCCGACATGGAGCACATCCCCTCCGACTACAACGAGATCAACCAGGTGTTTCTGGCTGCCAAGGCTTACGGCGCCGAGACCGTGGTGCGTGTGCCCCGCGGCTGCTACTCCAACCACGTGCGTCCTCTGGAGATGGACTGCACCGCAGTCATGGTCCCCCACGTCATGAGTGCGGAGGATGCCAGACAGGTGGCCCACATGACCAAGTTCCATCCCATCGGCCGGCGTGCCATTGACGGTGGCTTTGCCGACGGCCTGTACTGCCAGTTCAACTACGGCGAGTACATCGAGTACTCCAACCGTGAGCGCCTGACCATTATCCAGATCGAGGACATCGAGGCTCTGGAGCAGATCGACGAGATCGCTGCCCTCGCCGGCATCGATATGCTGTTCTTTGGCCCTGCCGACTTTGCTCACTCTCTGGGCATTCCCACCCAGACCGGTGACGAGAAGGTGACCAAGGCCCGCATCAAGGTGGCGGAGACCGCACGCAAGTACGGCAAGTTTGCCGGTACCGTGGGCAACCCCGGCAACGTGAAGGAACTGTACGACATGGGCTATCGCTATGTCAACCTGTGTGCTGACGTGGCCATTCTGGGCCGCAACTTCCGTGAGGTCATGGAGAAATACCAGGCCGCTATGGGCAAGTAAGTCAACAGGAGGAACAGACGATGGAATGCGTTAGAACACACGGCGTGGATATTTCCCGCTTTATGCTGGGTACGGTCCAGCTGGGTCTGAACTACGGTATGGCCAACACTACCGGCAAGCCCAGTGAGGAAAAGGCACGTGAGATCCTCAACGCCGCCTACGAGTCCGGCGTCACCGTGCTGGATACCGCTGCTGCCTACGGCACCTCTGAGGAGGTGGTGGGCAACTACCTCAAGGCCAACAACCACAATATGCTGGCCATCAGCAAGTTCAAGCTGAAGACCGAGGAGCCCGTGGCTGAGCTGAAGGGCCAGATCGAGACCTCCCGCAGACTGCTGGGCAAGGTGGACGGCTATATGTTCCACGACGCCGACCAGATGCGCAGACACCATGAGACCGTGCGTGGGATCCTGGAGGACATGAAGGCCACCGACAAGATGGCATTTTTGGGTTCTTCCGTCTACACCGCCGATGACGTGGAGGACTTTTTGGAGATGTGTCCCTGGCTGGACATGATCCAGATCCCCATGAACGTGCTGGACACCCGTATCGTGCAGCGCGGCCTGCTGGAAGAGCTGGAAAAGCGCGGTGTTGCCGTGGTGGTGCGCAGTGTGTTCCTTCAGGGCATGCTCTGCATGGACAAGGTGCCCGAGCGCTTTGACTTTATGCAGCCCAGCGTGGACGCCATCGGCGAGGTGGCACGTGCCGCCGGCATGACTCTGCCCCAGATGGCCGTTGCCTACATCCGTGACCTGCCCGGTGTAACCTCTCTGGTTTTGGGCTGCGAGACTCCTGAGCAGGTGCGCCAGAACGCCGAGATGATCAATGTCCGCAAGCTCACTGCCACCGAGATCGCCGACATTACCGAGATCAGCCGCAAGACCCCCATTGAGCATTGCATGGAGGTCATCATGTCCAGAAAGAGCAACGACGACAAGAAATGAGGTACGATCATGAGTAATCTCAAGGCCGGCTTCGGCCGGGTAAATATCAATCCCCCCATGGGCATTGGCATCGGCGGCTACTTTATTCCCCGCCATGCCGAGCGCATTCTGGACGACATCGAGATCAACTGTCTGGCTCTGGAGCTGGACGGCGTGCGCAAGCTGCTGGTGAGCATCGACCACTGCGGCATGGCCACCCGGATCATGACCGGCTTCCGCCAGCATATCTGCGAGGTGACCGGCGTGGAGATGGAGGACATCTTCCTTGCATCCACCCACAGCCACACCACACCCTTCCTGGAGGACGATACCGAGGACGAACTCAAGCGGGAGTATCATAAGTTTGTCTGGCGCCGCATGGGCGATGTGGCCAGATTTGCGCTGGATGACCTGAAGCCCGCCCGCATGGGCTGGGCCGTGGGCAAGGCGCCCAACGTGGCTTTTGTCCGCCGCTTCCGCATGAAGGACGGCAAGGTGCGTACCAACCCCGGTGTGGGCAACCCCGACATCCTGCATCCCATCGGTGACGTGGACGAGCGGGTCAACGTGCTGCGCTTTGACCGTGAGGGCGGCGATACGCTGGTGCTGTTCAACGTGGGCAACCACCCCGATACCGTGGGCGGCAACAACATCTCCGCCGACTGGCCCGGCATGGCCCGCCGTGCGCTGGAGAAGGCCATTGACAACACCAGAAGCATCTTCTTCAACGGTGCGCAGGGCGATGTGAACCACGTGAATGTCAATGCCAAGAACGGTGACTGGAACGACCTTGCCAACGACTTTGACGACGTGGCCCGCGGCTACGGCCACACCCGTCACATGGGCCGTGTGGTGGCCGGCGGCGTGCTGCAGGTCTACGACAAGGTCAACTACGTGGAGGTAGACCGTCTGGTCAGCCTTCAGCGTGTGATCAAGGCCCCCTCCAATATGCCCAAGCCCGAGGATATGGAGCTGGCCCACAAGTACTTCCAGCTGCACAGGGATGGTCACGACGACCAGATCCCCTTTGAGGGCATGGAGCTGACCACCGTGGTGGCCGAAGCCGGCCGCATGGTGCGTCTGGAGAACGGCCCGGAGTACTTCGAACTGCTCATCTCCGGTCTGGGCATTGGCCCTGTGGCCTTCCTGGGCATCCCCGGCGAGCCTTTTAACGGCGTGGGCCTGGGTCTGAAGCAGGCCGAGGGCTGGGATATGGTGCTGCCCTGCTGCCAGGCTAACGGCAAGGAGGGCTACTTCCCCATGAAGGATGCCTACGACGAGGGCGGCTACGAGGCCCGCAGCTCTGCCTATAAGGCCGGCATTGCCGAGCTGCTTATCGAGGAAGGAACCAAGGTACTGGACGAGATGCGTGGTTAAAACCAAATTATGAGCCCAAAGCAGGCAGCACCGAAGTGCTGCCTGCTTTTCTCTTGAACAAAAGAATAGGCTCGAATCGGTCAAAAGGACACGTTTGGTCTATTGCCCAGATCATATGGCTGTGATAGTATTTAGTTGAAGAAAAATGTTTTTCCCGGACAGGAAGCGGAAACGATGGAGGGATTAATATGGATCATACCGTTCGAGTAGGCTATGGCCGTATGGATATGCTGCCGGAGGGGCCCATTGAGCTGGGCGGCTTGGGCAACGGTCATCAGCGTGTAAGCGAAAATGTACTGGATACCTTGATGGTCACCTGTATCGCCGTTACCGACGAGCAGGACGAGACCGTGCTGCTGCTGGAGTTGGACATCGTCAAGCTCAACGATGACTGGGCCGACCAGATGCGTGCCATGGTGTCCGAGGCCACCGGCGTGCCGGTCTCCCATATCATGGTGGCGGCCTCCCATACCCACTCCGCCCCCGAAGTAAAGCCCTTTGACCAGCGTGCGGAGCGTGTGGCCCGGTTTATGGACCGCACCAACATGCAGGCCGTCAAGGCCGCACAAATGGCACTGGAGGACCGCAAGAACGCCAAAATCTACGGCGGCATTACCCGGCTGCCCGGCATGAACTATGTCCGCCACTACTGGCGTGCCGACGGCGTGTGTGCCTCCCGGGGCACCAAGGATATCCCGGTGGTCAGCCATACCGCCGATTCCGATCCCCGTATGCAGGTGGTGCGCTTTGCCCGTGAGGAGGGCAAGGACATCCTGCTGATGAACTGGCAGGCCCACCCCACCTTTACGGGCCAGAGCTTCCGTAAGGACCTGTCGGCGGACTACATTGCCCCGGTGCGTACCTACATGGAGATGATGGGCGACTGCCACTTTGTGTTCTTCCAGGCCGGCGGCGGCAACCTGACCACCGGCAGCCAAATCACGTCCGAGCCCAGTATCCGGGATATGTATCAGTACGCCAAGGCCCTGTCCGATGCAGCTCTGGCCATGGTGCCCGACCTCAAGCCCATTTCTGCCGGCCCTGTGAAGCTGGTCTCCCGCCGCTATGAGGGCCAGATCAACCACTCTCTGGACCATCGTGAGGCTGAGGCTCAGGACGTATGGGATTTCTGGCGCAAGGACGGCACGCTGGCAAACTCCTGGCCCTACGCTCAGGAGCACGGCTTTGCCACGCCCTATGCTGCACAGGGCGTGCTTTTCCGTAAGGCGATGCCCCCAACGCAGGAGATGGAGATCAATGCCATCCGCATTGGCGATCTTGCCATCGGCACCATGCCCGGTGAGATCTTTGACACCTGTGCCGCTCAGGTCAAGGACGAGTCTCCCTTTGCACTGACGCTGTTTTTCAGTCTGGTAAACGGCTACCACGACTACCTGCCCAATCACCACGCCTACAGCTACGGCTGCTACGAGACCACCTGCTGCTACTATGTAGAGGGTACCTGCGAGGCACTGGCAGACAGCGTGGTTGAGATGCTCCACGAGCTTAAGGACTAAACGTGCAAGCAGAGCCTGATGGTGTCGGGCTCTGCTTTTCCTTTGCATAGATCCTTTTAATTTGCATATGTTGTCCTTGCCAGCAACCGGACGTTTGGGCTATAATTATAATGACTGAAAATTGGATTTTAATTGAGAGGCAAAAAGAAAAGAGGAGAGGACGAACGATATGATATCAACCGTCATTGCCGTCATCAAAGTGCTGGGCGGCCTGGCCATGTTCCTTTACGGCATGGAGGTTATGGGCGACGGTCTTAAGCAGGGCTCCGGCGCTGCGCTCAAGACCTTTCTGGGTAAGCTGACCCATAATGTCTTTTTAGGCGTGCTTACCGGCACCATTGTTACCGCCATTATTCAGAGTTCCACGGCTACCATCGTGCTCACGGTGGGTCTGATCGGCGCCGGCATCCTGAATCTGCGTCAGGCAGTTAGCATCGTCATGGGTGCCAACATCGGCACGACCGTCACAGCCCAGATCATCCGACTGATGGATATCGAGGCTGACAGCGGCTCGCTGCTCTCCTTCTTCAAGCCTGACACCCTGGCACCCATTGCGCTGGTGGTGGGCATCATCCTGTTTATGTTCGTAGGCAAAAATGGGGCCAAAAATGTGGGCCTGATCTGTCTGGGCTTTGGTGTGTTGTTTATCGGTCTGAATCTTATGACCGACGTCGTCAAGCCTCTGGCCGAGTCCCAGTTGTTTGTGGATGTGATCAGCTACTTTGGCGATATGCCCCTGCTGAGCATCATCGTCGGTCTTGTGCTTACGGTCATTGTCCAGAGCTCCTCTGCTATGGTGGGTATCCTGCAGGCCCTGTCGGCCACCGGCGTGATGACCTTCGATCTGGTCTACCCCATGATCATGGGTATCAATCTTGGCACCTGCGTGACCACCGCCATGGTGTGCTCCATCGGCACCGGCAAGGACGCCAAGCGTACCGGCGTGGTACACATTGTATTCAATACCCTTGGTACGGTCCTGTTTATGATCGTCATGACTATCATGCGCAGCGGCGGTGCTCTTCCCGGCCTGTGGGACAGCGTGGTGGACAGCGGTGCGATCGCAAACTTCCAGACTCTGTTCAACCTGGTCACCGCTATTGTACTGCTGCCCTTTGCCGGGCTGTTGGTGAAGATTGCCTGCAGGGTCGTCAAGGACGATCCTCCTAAGGTGGACAAGTACCCCGAGCTGTCCGCTCTGGATAAGAAGCTCATGATCTCGCCCACTGTGGCTCTGGATCAGGCCGGCCGCTCTCTGGCGGTCATGGCCCGCGCCGCCCGGGACAATGTGCAGCTCAGTCTGGCCCAGTTCAAGCAGTACGAGCAGGACAGGGCACGGGAGATTGCCGACTGCGAGGTGCAGCTGGACAGCTTTGCAGACAGCTCCGATAACTTCCTCATTGAGCTGTTCCAGTATGTGGAGACCGAGCGTGACAACCGTCAGCTGAACATGGTCATGCAGTGTGTGCCCGCTGTGGAACGCATCGGCGACTATGCCACCAACTTTGACGAGATGGCCCTTAGGCTTCATGAGGCCGGGCTGAGCTTCTCCGAGAGTGCCCACCATGAGCTTGATCTGCTGGGCGGCGCTGTGGTGGAGATCATTAACCTGACCACCACCGCCCTTGAAAACGACGATGAGCAGACTGCCCGACGCATCGAGCCTCTGGAGGAGGTCATCGACGATATGGTGCTGCTGCTGAAGGATCGCCATGCCTCCCGTCTGCGTCAAGGCATCTGCTCGGTGGATGTAGGCCTGGT
>JAZOBP010000083.1:0-7190 GCA_045596065.1 Lawsonibacter sp.
CTTTGCAGCCCTTTAAACCGCCCCAAGCCTGCCAAAACCATGGTTTTGCACAGCCTAAGGCCCCGGCCGCACCTACGTGCAGCCGGGGCCTTTTGGCAGTTTGTTCAATTAGCCCTTGAGAGCGGCCTCGAAGTTGGCCGCCACCTGCTCGGTCATGCCGCTGACCACGATCAGAGCGACATAGTTGCCGTTAACAATGACCTTGGCTTCCTTTTCCCATGCCTCGATGACGGCGGGGTAGTTGAAGTGGTTATCTACCTGAGAGGTCACACGGGCATCAAAAATGTCCTTGACGGTGGCCACGTCGTCGGCGTTGGCGCACTCCACCATGACGATCTCGCAGGCAACAGCGGTCATCATGGGCATGTAAGCCACAGTCTGCTTACGCTCCACAGCGGTCAGGCCGGGGTAAAAGCCCTCCAGCATCTCCTCCTCCATGGGCACCATGGCGGGGCTGTTCTCGGGATCGGTGAAGATGGTCTGATAGAACTCTTCCAGATTGACGTCGGCGGTCTTCTGGCTGTCCTTACCGGCACAGCCGGCCAGCAGGGTCAGGGTCATGGCCAGAGCAAGGCCGAGAGAGAGGATCTTCTTCATGTTGGTATTCTCCTTTTTCATTTTCATTTCGTTTTATTGTTTTACGCTTGGGGTCATGGGGCTTTTCTGTTGCCTTTGACGCAGGAGAGACAGAAAGGTTCCCAGTTTTGCAAGAAAATTTTTACAGGCACTGAAGATACTGTCCGTACAGGGTCATGCCCAGCTCTCTGCCCGTGGCGTGCAGCTGCTCCTGACTCAGCCAGTCCTCGTAGTAGCCCAGCTCCTCCAGACAGCCCACATAGCGGCCTGTCAGGTCCTGAATACGCTTGATGGTGTGACCGGCGCTGAGCAGACTGTCGGCGGTACCGGCGTCCAGCCACGTAAAGTTCTTTTCCAGGGGAACGACCTGCAGGCAGTCCCGGCGCAGATATTCCAGATTGACGTCGGTGATCTCCAGCTCTCCCCGGGCCGAGGGCTTGAGATTGGCGGCGATGTCCATGACCTGACTGTCATAGAAATACAGACCGGGAATGATGTAGTTGGACTTGGGGTAGCGGGGCTTTTCTTCAATGGAGATGGCCTTGCCGTTTTTGTCAAACTCCACCACACCGAAGGGTCGGGGGTCGTCCACCCAGTAGCCGAACACGGTGGCACCGTTGTTATTTTGGGCGGCCTTCTTTAGGGTGCTGCCCAGAGTAGGCGCGTAGAAAATGTTGTCACCCAACACCAGACAGACGCTGTCCTTCCCCACAAACTCACGACCAATGAGCAGTGCATCGGCTATGCCGCGGGGAACCGGCTGCTCGGCATAGGCCACCCGGATGCCAAACTGGCTGCCGTCACCCAGCAGAGCGGCAAAGGTGTCCGTCTCACCGGGGGGCACGATGACCATGATGTCACGGATCCCCGCCTGCATGAGCACGGCAATGGGATAATAGATCAGCGGTTTATCGTATACAGGGAGCAGGGGCTTGCTCACGGGCTTGGTCATGGGGTAAAGGCGAGTGCCTTTACCGGCAGCCAATACGATACCTTTCATAGCTACCTCCTTATTAGTTCAAAAAGTCTTTCCGCTTCTTGGAGCGACCGGCAATTTATGCTGATTTCAGTTTAAAAAGTCCTTCAGCTTCTTGGAGCGGCTGGGGTGGCGCAGCTTTTTGAGGGCCTTGGCCTCGATCTGACGGATACGCTCACGGGTGACGTTGAACTCCTTGCCCACCTCTTCCAGCGTGCGGGTGCGGCCGTCCTCCAGACCAAAGCGCAGCTTGAGCACCTTCTCCTCACGGGGAGTCAGCGTGCCCAGCACCTCCACCAGCTGCTCCTTGAGCAGGGTGAAGCTGGCGGCCTCGGCGGGCTCGGAGGCATCCTCATCGGGAATGAAGTCGCCAAGGTGGCTGTCTTCCTCCTCACCAATGGGCGTCTCCAGAGAGACGGGTTCCTGTGCGATCTTGAGGATCTCACGCACCTTATCTACGGGCATGCCCATCTCCTTGGCGATCTCCTCGGGACTGGGGTCGTGGCCCAGCTCCTGCAGCAGCTGACGGGAGACACGGATGACCTTGTTGATGGTCTCTACCATGTGCACAGGGATGCGGATGGTACGGGCCTGATCGGCAATGGCACGGGTGATGGCCTGACGGATCCACCAGGTAGCGTAGGTGGAGAACTTAAAGCCCTTGACGTAGTCAAACTTCTCCACCGCCTTGATCAGACCCAGATTGCCCTCCTGAATCAGATCCAAAAACTGCATGCCCCGGCCCACATAGCGCTTGGCAATGGACACCACCAGACGCAGGTTGGCCTCGGCCAGACGCTTTTTGGCGGCCTCGCCCTTCTGGATGAGCTTGTTCAGCTCCTCCTTTACCTCGGCAGGCAGCTCCTCCCCGTCCTTTTCCATCTCCTCCAGCTGCACGGCAGCCTCGTTGCCGGCACCCATGGCCTGAGCCAGCTCTACCTCCTCCTCGGAGGTCAGCAGATTGACCTTGCCGATCTCCTTGAGGTACATACGCACCGGGTCATCGGAACCAAAGGCGTCCATCATGGCGGCAGGGTCCACCATCTCCTCCTCGGGGATCTCCTCGATCTCGCCGGGGGCAGGAGTGCCGTCCTCACTCAGGTCGGGGGCATAGTCCTCACCCACGGTATCAATGCCCAGATTTTCCATGGTGTCGTAGATCTTGTCCATCTGCTCGGTCTCAAGATCCATCTCCTCCAGCACATCCATCAGCTCGGAGGAGGACAGGTTGCCCTTCTTCTTGCCTCGCTCCAGCAGCTCGTTGAGTTTTTCCGCTCCGGGCATACCCTCCACGATCTTGAGCATTTCCGCCTTGCTGTGCTCGGCCACAGCCTGCTTACTCTGCTCCAGCTCCTGATCCTGAGCCGCCTTCTTGCTCTTTTTCTCGCTCATGGTTATTCTCCTCCGTATGCTTTCTTTGTTTTATATTTTTCCTGTGCAGCCCGCAGCAGATCATCGTCCGAGGCCGTCTGCCCCTTCATATGCTCCATGCGGATGACTGCGATGTAATCGGCCAGCGCCTGCCGGCCGTGACTGATGTTTTCCGGCTTGTCGGTGATGCGGGCCAGATGGCTCATCTCCTCCGGGGTAAGAACCGCCGCCAGAGCTCCTATCTGCACCGACCTTCCGTCCAGATGCCGCTGACGCAGCAGGTCGTAGACCTTACCCAGCAGCGGGGCGGAGAAGTCCGCTCCGTTCAGCCCCTGCGCCTCGTCCAGCAGCTGGGGATCCAGCAGCACCAGACGCAGCACGCCCTCCTCGGCAAGGGCAGAGCGTACGTTGGCATAGCGCAGCTCCCGTTTTTCGGGCTGAGCGTTGGCCGCCGGGGCCAGGTCATGCCGCTCCTGCCGCTTTTTCTCTTTGGAATAGCGGCGGCGCAGCTCTTTTTGTACCTCCTGGGACAGTGCCTGTGCCGAGATGCCGGCTGCCTGTGCCGCACGACCTCCGTAAACCTCCCGTTCCACTGCGTTGGGCAGGGAAGCGATCAGGCCGGTGACCTCATGTAAAAAATCCACCCGCTGGGCGTCGTCCGTCAGGTCAAACTTGGCCTTAAGCTGCTCCAGACGGTATTCAATGTGGTTTTCGCTCTCATCCAGCAGCTTCGCAAAGGCGTCTTTGCCGTATGCCTTGATAAACTCGTCCGGGTCCTTGGCCCCACGCATACGCAGTACCTTGACCTTAAGACCGGCCTTTTCCAAAATGGGAATGGCCCGATGGGCGGCAGCCACACCGGCCCCGTCCCCGTCGTAGGCGATGACCGCCTCCTTGGTGTACCGGGACAGCAGCAGGGCGTGATCCGGGGTCAGGGCCGTGCCCAGACTGGCTACTGCGTTGTCAAAGCCCGCCTGATGCAGGGCGATGGTGTCCATGTAGCCCTCGGTGAGGATGATGCGGCCCAGTTTGGATTTTTTGGCGATATTCAGGGCAAAGAGGTTGCGGCTTTTGTTGTAGACCAGGCCCTCGGGTGAGTTGAGGTACTTGGGCTTGGAGTCGTCCATCACACGGCCGCCAAAGCCGATGACCGAGCCACGTACATCAATGATAGGGAACATCACCCGGTTGCGGAAGCGGTTGTAGATGCGGCCCTTGTCGTTGCTTACGGCCAGACCGGCCTCCAGCACCTGCCGCTTGTCATAGCCCTTGGCGGCGAGGGCATTGATCAGGTCGTCCCAGCTGTCGGGAGCAAAGCCCAGACCGAAGTTGGTCAGGGTGCTTTGAGACAGTCCGCGCCGACGCAGATAGTCCAGCGCCTGTGCCCCCTGAGGCTGGTAGAGCTGGGCGTGGAACCAGCGTGCCGCCTCCTTATTGATCTCCAGCTGCTGCTCCCGCTTTTCCTTTATACGGGCGTCCGCACCCGTCTCCGGCACCTCCATGCCGGCCCGCTGGGCCAGCTGACGCACCGCATCCACAAAGGAGAGGTTTTCCAGCTCCATGAGGAAGTTAATGGCACCGCCGCCCTTGTGGCAGCCGAAGCAGTAGCAGATCTGCTTATCGGGTGAGACGGAAAAGGAGGCCGTCTTTTCACTGTGGAAGGGGCACAGGCCCCAGTAGTTGTTGCCCTTTTTGTTCAGCCGCACGTAACCGGACACCAAGTCCACCATGTCGGTACGACTGACCAGCTCTTCGATAAATTGTTCTGGAATGGCCACCAAGCCCGCCCCCTTTCCTGTTCATTCCAATGTCTTTAAAGTTCTTTTACTTTACAGCCCAGCCAGAGGGGATAAACAGCTGTTCAAACTTATCCACGGCGTAGGAGTCGGTCATACCGGCCACATAGTCGCACACAGCCCGTTCCACACCCTCGGTCATGCGAATGTCCTGAAAGTCGGCAGGCAGCTGGTCGGGATTGCTGCAGTAATACTCAAACATCATCTGAATCATCCGGGCCGCCTTGCCCTCCTCCCCCTTGGCAAGGGGGTTGGTGTAGACGCTGGCAAACATAAAGTCCTTCAGGGCCAGCATGGCCTGTCCCACCTCAGGGCTTTGGAGGATGCTGTCCTTGTCAAGGCTCGCCTCCACCGCATCCACGATCAGGCGGTTGACCCGCTCGGTATGGGTAAAGCCCAGCACGTTGGAAATCTCCAGAGGAATGTCCATGGGGTAGATGATGCCGCCTCGCAGAGCGTCCTCAATGTCGTGGTTTATGTAGGCAATGTGGTCGGCAAGGCGTACCACCTGCCCCTCCAGAGTTGCGGCCGGCTCACCCTTGGTATGGCAGAGGATGCCGTTGCGCACCTCCCATGTGAGGTTGAGGCCCTCGCCGTTTTTCTCCAGTCGCTCCACCACACGCACCGACTGGCGGTAGTGGGCAAAGCCGCCGGGCATCACCGCATCCAGCGCCCGCTCACCGGCATGGCCGAAAGGCGTGTGGCCCAGATCGTGGCCCAGGGCAATGGCCTCGGTGAGGTCTTCGTTGAGACACAGGGCACGGCTGATGGTACGGGCAATGCGGCTGACCTCCAGCGTATGGGTCAGTCGGGTGCGATAGTGGTCGCCCTCCGGCTGAAGGAACACCTGTGTCTTGTGCATCAGGCGGCGGAATGCTTTGGAATAAAGGATGCGGTCTACATCACGCTGAAAGCAGGTGCGGACCTCGCACTCCTCCTCCGGGCGCTGACGGCCCATAGAGCGGGCGGCCAGACAGGCCCGTGGAGACAGGAGGGCACTCTCCTGCTGTTGGGTGCGCTGACGCAAATTCATGGGGATCCCCTCCCTTTCTTTCTTATCTTCACATATACGCAGTCAAAATAAAAAATCCTGCAAGAAAACCAAAAATAATCTTATTTTTTCAAAAAGGCGGCGCACTCCCGCCGGGGGCACGCCGCCTGTACCATTTATAGACTTATTCTGCCGCCGCAATGCTGACCTCATAGGCTTTGCCGTTGACCGTCACCCGAAAGTTTTCCGCCGGGGCGGCAGGCGCCGCAGGTGCCGGTGCTGCCGGTGCGGAAACCGCAGGAGCACAGGTCTGTGCCGGGGCAGGCTCCTTCTCCGGAAAACCCGCAGCACGGTCGGCAAAAAATGCCTGTGCCACCTGAGGAAAGGCAATATAGCTCAGCACATCCTCATCGCAGGTAGCGGCGGTACCCAATTCCTTTTTGGCCGCTTCAAAACCGGGCTTGAGGGTGTCGGCAAAGCGTCCCTTCACCACAGGTGCATCCCCGATGATCTTCTTTTGCACCTCCGGGTCAATGGGGGCCGGAGTGCGGCCGTACTCGCCACGGCAATAAGCCCGCATCTCCTTGCCCCCCACCTTGTAGCGCTCACCCACCAGCACATTCTGCACCGCCTGTGAGCCAACCAGCTGACTGGTGGGGGTGACCAGAGGGGGATAGCCCAGATCCTTACGCACCCTGGGGGTCTCTGCCAGTGCGGCGTCCAGCTTGTCAATGGCATTCATGCTTTTCAGCTGGGAGATCAGGTTGGAGAGCATTCCTCCGGGGATCTGATAGGTCAAACACTGGGTATCGGTCGCCAGAGCCAGCGGATCCAGCAGGCCGTCCTTGAAAGCCTCGGCCCGGATCCCTTTAAAGAAGTCTGCCATGCGCACCAGCACCTCATCGTCCACCGACACCTCATAGCCCATCTCTCTCAGGGTATAGGCCATGGTCTCGGTGGCGGGCTGCGATGTGCCGCCGGACAGGGGCGAGATGGCGGTATCCACCACGTCCGCACCGGCCTCAATACCCTTGAGATAGGTCATAGGGGCAAGGCCGGTGGTACAGTGCGTGTGCAGGATCACCGGCATGTCGGGCTGTGCGTCCTTAATGGCACTGACCAGATCGTAGGCCTGCTGAGGGCCCATAATGCCCGACATATCCTTAATGCAAACCGAGGAAGCGCCCATGCTCTTGAGGTCCTTGACCATGCCCACAAAGGCCGCCTGGGTGTGCACAGGGCTTGCGGTGAAGGAAATGGTGCCCGATGCGTGTGCCCCCTGCCTGACCGTCTCGTCAATGGCCACCTCCAGATTGCGCACGTCGTTGAGGGCGTCAAAGATGCGGATGATGTCAATGCCGTTTTTTACCGACCGCTCCACAAACTTGCGTACCACATCGTCGGGATAGTGCTTATAGCCGAGGATATTCTGACCCCGGAGCAGCATCTGCAGCCTGGTATTGGGCATCTTGGCCCGGAT
>JAZOBP010000084.1:0-12014 GCA_045596065.1 Lawsonibacter sp.
CTCCGGCTGAGGGGCCTCGGAAACGGGGGCCGGCTCAGACAGGAAGATGGTATCGTAATCGCTCATGGGCAGCTCCTTTCTATTTGTGTCAGGGAAGTCGGATCGTAGCCATGTCGTTCTGTGAGCCAAGGAGTTGGCTAAGACATTTGTCTTCCTAAGACCGCTTGGCCTCCGACTTCTCCGGCTGAGGGGCCTCGGAAACGGGGGCCGGCTCAGACAGGAAGATGGTATCGTAATCGCTCATGGGCAGCTCCTTTCTATTTGTGTCAGGGGCGTATCACAGCTGTTCAAAGACCCTGCGGGCTGCGTCCACGCCCTGCTTGGCGTCCCGGGTGTAGTAGTCGGCGCCTATGGACAGAGCATAGTCCTCGGTGAGCACCGCACCGCCCACCATGACCTTGCAGGGCAGCTGCTCTTTTCGGAGCAGGGCGATGGTGTCGCTCATAGCCTTGAGGGTGGTGGTCATCAGGGCGGACAGGCCTACCAGAGGGGCCTTGTGTTCACGCACGGCACGCACAACAGCCTCGGGCTCCACATCCTTGCCCAGATCAATGACGGTAAAGCCGTAATTTTCCAGCAGGACTTTGACGATATTTTTGCCGATGTCGTGGATGTCCCCCTTGACCGTGGCCAGCACCACGGTACGGGGCTGCTCGGTCTGAGTGCTTTGGGTGCTCATGCGCTCACGCAGTACCTCAAAGGCGGCCTGAGCGGCACCGGCGGACTGGATGAGCTGGGGCAAAAACTGCCGCCCGGCCTCAAAGTCAGCCCCCACGGCGTCCAGAGCCGGGATGAGGATGGCGTTGATGATGTCCATGGGGTCCCGGCCCCCGTCCAGCAGAGCACGGGTCGCCCCGGCGGCCTCACCCTTAAGACCGGCGCGCACAATATCCTCCAGCGTGCGCTGGCCATCGGCGGGAGCGGCAGAGGGTGCGGCACCTGCGGTGATGGTGGTGGATACGGTGGCGTTGCCGTAGGCGGCAATAAAGTCACGGGCGTCGGTGTCCACATTCATCAGCAGGTGGTAGGAGCGCACCGCCGCCATCATGGCGTCCACATTGGGGTTGAGGATGGGCAGGTCCAGACCGTATACCATGGCCATGGACAAAAAGTTCTGGTTGACCACCGGCCGGGCAGGCAGGCCGAAGGAGATGTTGGACACGCCCAGTACCGTCTTGAGGCCCAGCTGCTCCTTGACCATGCGCAGGGCAAGCAGGGTCTCCTGAGCACAGGCCTGCTCGGCACTGGCGGTGAGGGTGAGGCAGTCGATGTACACGTCCTCACGGCGCAGACCGGCGGCCAAAGCCGCATCCAGAATACGGCGGGCAATGGCCAGACGTTCCCCGGCCTTTTTGGGGATGCCCTTTTGGTCCAGCGTGAGGCCGACCACGGCGGCACCGTATTTTTTTACGATGGGGAGGATGGCCTGCAGGGCGCTTTCCTCGCCGTTGACGGAGTTGACGATGGCCTTGCCGCAGTAGATGCGCAGGGCACGCTCCAGTACGGCAGGGTCGGTGGAGTCCAGCTGCAGGGGGGCGTCGGTGACCGACTGCAGGGCCTTGGCCGTGCGTTCCATCATGGCGGCCTCATCGAGTTCGGGCAGACCCACGTTCACGTCCAGAATGTCGGCCCCGGCCTCGGTCTGAGCCAGAGCCTGAGAGAGCATAAAGTCCACATCGCCACGGCGCAGAGCCTCTTTCATGAGCTTTTTGCCCGTGGGATTGATGCGCTCGCCGATGACCCGCACCCGGTCAATGGGCACCACGTTGGTGGCCGAGCACACGGCGGCGGGGACAGAGCGGACGGGCTGTGCCACCCGACGGCCGGACAGCTGACGGGCCAGCAGAGCGATGTATTCCGGGGTGGTACCGCAGCAGCCGCCAAAGAGCTTGACGCCCATGTCGGTCAGCTGGGCAAGGCTGATGGCAAATTCTTCCGGGGTAATATCATAACCGGCTCCGCCCGGATCGGGCAGACCGGCGTTGGGCTTGAGGATGATGGGCAGGGTGGACCACGCCGTGAGCTCCTGTACCAGCGGGGGCATCTGACGGGGGCCGAGGGAGCAGTTGACGCCGATGGCGTCCACGCCCAGACCCTCCAGAGTCAAAGCTGCGGCACCAGGGGAGTGGCCAAGGAAGGTGCGGCCGCGCTCCTCGTAGGTCATGGTGACCATAACGGGCAGATCGCAGGTCTCCCTGGCGGCCAGCACAGCGGCACGGGCCTCCTGCAGGTCGGCAAGGGTCTCAATAAACACAAGATCCACCCCGGCCCTGACACCGGCGGAGATGACCTCTTTAAAAATGTCCACCGCCTGCTCGAAGGCCAGCGTGCCCGTAGGCTCCAGCAGCTGACCGATGGGGCCCACATCCAGCGCCACCAGCGCCCGGTCCTCGGCGGCCTTGCGGGCGATGGCCACGGAGGGGGCGACTACCTCGTCCACCTGTTTGCCCATGGAGGCAAGCTTCTGGCGGTTGGCACCAAAGGTGTTGGTGTTGATGATGTTGGCCCCAGCGTCCACATAGGCCCGGTGGATGTCAAACAGCCAGTCGGGATGCTCCAGAGCGGCAAGCTCCGGGTGTTCCCCCGGGCGCAGACCACGGGCCTGCAGCATGGTGCCCATGCCGCCGTCCAGCAGGATGGGGGCATCGGTGCGCAGTAAATTACGAAATTCCACAGTGTCCACCTGTCTTTCGATGCGGACAGCCATCGTGGGCAGGACAGCCCAGACAGCTGCGCTTGTGCTTGTCTATGGGGTGGCGGGACACGCCCAGCAGGGCGGTCACCGACTTGCGTGGGGTGAGCAGACCGCTGTCGGTGACGCACAGGCCGATCCTGCGGGGGGCGTCCAGCAAGTCCAATAAGGGGGCGTTAAGCTCCACGGGCAGATCGCCGTAGCCCGGACTGTACCGATAGGGAAAGTGGCAGCCGGGGAGGGCGGCCTGCAGGGCCTGTTCCACCCGGTCGCACAGCTGCTCGGTCAAGTCGGAGGCGGTACAGTCCAGAGCCAGGGCACGCAATACGTCGGTGCACTGGGCTGTGCGGATGAGTCGGTCTGCTTCAGCGCCCAGAGTGGCGCAAAAGAGTACCACCCGGTCACAGCCGGCGAGATGAGTCAGGATGTCCCGGCCGGGCAGCAGCAGACCGCTGTCCAGACGGACGCCCTCCGCCTCAAAGGTGATACCGGCGGTGAGGGACAGCCAGCGGGGGTGGACAGCCTCACGCAGAGTACGGTCGCAGTCCTGCACCAGAGCCGTCAGAGACGCATCGGCCCGGTCCGGGGGCGTGCCCATGCAGCGCAGCACCTGCCGGGTATCGGCATTTGTAAGTCGGATGGAGGTCATACGGTGCGGATGGAGGAGATGCTGCGGCTGATCTCCAGAGCCACAGCGGGGTTGTTCATGGTGTAGAGGTGGATGCCGTCCACACCGGCGGCCATGAGGTCGGCGATCTGGTCGATGGCGTAGGCGATGCCGGCCTGACGCAGGGCCTCGGGGTGGTCGCCGTACCGGGCGAGGACCCGGGCCAGCTTTTTGGGGATGCTGGCGCCGCACAGGGAGACCATACGCTCAATGGAGGCTCGGTTGAGTACGGGCATGATGCCGGCCTCGATGGGCACCTCAATGCCTGCCAGACGGCAGCGCTCCACAAAGCGCAGAAAGTCCTCATTGTCAAAAAACAGCTGGCTGACCAGATGCTGTGCGCCGGCGTCCACCTTTTGCTTTAGATAGCGGATGTCGCTGACCACGTCGGGGCTTTCGGGATGGCCCTCGGGATAGCAGGCGGCGGACACGCCGAAGTCGCCCCGGCGCAGGATAAAGGACACCAGCTCGTCGGCGTGGACAAAGTCGGTCTTGGGGGGGATGTCCGGGTTGCGGTCGCCCCGCAGGGCCAGTACGTTGTCCACCCCGTCCTCCTTCAGACCGGCCAGCAGAGCGGTCACTTCCCCACGGGTGGCGTTGACACAGGTGAGGTGGGCCATGGCAGGGATGTGGTACTGATTTTGGATGATGGAGGCGATTTCACGGGTGGACTGGTTGACCTGAGAGCCGCCGGCGCCATAGGTGACGCTGATAAAGTCGGGCTTGATGTCCTTCAGGCCGTCCAGCGTGGTATAGATGCTGTCCACGGGGCTGGTGCGCTTGGGGGGGAACACCTCGCAGGAGAACACGGGGCGGCCTTGTCCGAATAAATCTTTGATCTTCATAGGTTATCCCTCGTCTTTCAGTTCCAGCAGCACCGGGCAGTGGTCGCTGCCGTGGATGTCGGACAGGATCTCGGCACGGAGGATCCTGTCCCGCAGGCGGTCGGACACGATAAAGTAGTCAATGCGCCATCCGGCGTTGTTGGCCCGGGCGTTGAACCGGTAAGACCACCAGGAGTAGGCCCCCTCCCTGTCCGGGTAGAGGAAGCGGAAGCTGTCGGTAAAGCCGCAGGCCAGCAGCGTGGTCATTTTTTCACGCTCCTGATCGGAAAAACCGGCGTTCATGCGGTTGGTCTTGGGGTTTTTCAGGTCGATCTCCTCATGGGCCACGTTGAGGTCGCCGCAGTATATGACCGGCTTGGTCTTGTCCAAACGGACCAGATACTCCCGCAGATCGTCCTCCCACTGCATACGGTAGTCCAGCCGCTTCAGGCCGTCCTGTGCGTTGGGGGTGTAGCAGCACACAAGGTAAAAGCCCTCGTATTCCAGCGTGATGAGCCGGCCCTCGTGGTCGTGGACATCCTTATCCATGCCGTAGGCCACGCAGATGGGAGCGTGGGGGGTAAATACGGCGGTGCCGGAGTAGCCCTTTTTGTCGGCGCTGTTCCAAAACTCCAGACTGCCGCCCACATCGGGCTGAGCCTGTCCCTGAGACATTTTGGTCTCCTGCAGGCAGAGAAAGTCGGGCCGGTATTGGGCGTAAAAGTCCTCAAAGCCCTTGCCCAGACAGGCACGCAGGCCGTTTACGTTCCAAGAGATGAATACCATGAAACACTCCCCCATTCTTATACCGTACATTATAATATTTTGCAGAGGGATTGGCAAGATAGACATTGCAATTCCTGTCGGATGCATTTATAATAATGTCGTTAATTTCGTGTTGGAGCGTGTGAACTATGTCCAAAACCAAGATCCCTCAAGGGTATCGACCCCTGCTTGACCTATATCAGACTCAAAAGGCCATCGGCATGCTCAAGCGTCTGTTTGAGGATCGCCTTGCCGGCGCCCTGCGCCTGCACCGGGTGTCTGCACCCCTGTTTGTGGCCTCCTCCTCCGGTCTGAATGACAATCTCAACGGCGTAGAGCGCCCCGTGTCCTTCGACATCAACGGCATGGATGACATGGGTGAGGTGGTCCATTCCCTTGCCAAGTGGAAGCGGCTTGCCCTGAAGCACTATCAGTTCCACGCCGGCGAGGGCCTGTACACCGACATGAACGCCATCCGCCGGGATGAGGATCTGGACAACATTCACTCGGCCTATGTGGATCAGTGGGACTGGGAGAAGATCATCAGCGAGGATGAGCGCAATGTGGACTGCCTTAAGCAGACGGTCCGGGATATTGTGGGTGCTCTGGCTGCCACGCAGGAGTTTCTCAAGTCCGTGTTCCCCCAGCTGTCCGTCATCCCCGACCTTCAGCCTCAGGTGCACTTTGTCACCTCGCAGGAGCTGGAGGACCGCTGGCCCGACTACACGGGCAAGGAGCGTGAAAACGCCATCGTTAAGGAGCACGGCACCGTGTTTATCATCGGCATCGGCGGCAAGCTGCGCTCGGGCAAGCCCCATGACGGCCGAGCCCCCGACTACATCGACTGGCAGCTCAACGGCGACCTGCTTCTTTGGGACAGCGTCAACGCACAGGCTATGGAGCTGTCCTCCATGGGCATCCGGGTCAGTCCGGAGTCTCTGGACCGTCAGCTGACGCTGGCCGGCTGTGACGACCGGCGGGAGCTTCCCTTCCACAAGCTGCTGCTGGGCGGTCAGCTGCCTTTGACCATGGGCGGCGGCATCGGCCAGTCCCGTGTGTCCATGCTGCTGCTGGGCAAGGCCCACATCGGTGAGGTGCAGGTGTCCCTGTGGGACGAGGAGACCCACCGCCTGTGCGAGCGGGCAGGCGTGCCGCTGCTGTAATCAATACGGTATAGATCCGGAGCCGCTGCGGCTCCGGATTTATGTTGCGTTGGGGAATATTTCTGTGGAAAAACGTCGAATAATCTGATATGCTAAAGAACAGGAAAGGAGGCGGCAGGATGAGACATATAAAATGGATCACCCTTGCGGCACTGTTGCTGCTGGGCGCCGGTGCGTATTTCTTGTACGACAGTGGGTTTTTCCGGGCGGCCGTCTCCATTGAGGGCGTGCAGAGCTATATTGAGGGCTTTTCCCCCTACTCCCACATCGTGTTTGTTGTGGTGCAGCTGCTGTCCGTGATCCTGGCCCCCATCCCCAGCAACATCACCGCCGCCGCAGGCGGTGTGCTCTTTGGCACATGGGCCTCCTTTTTTATGACTGCCGGGGCGGTACTCTTCGGGTCGGTGCTGGTATTTTCTCTGGCCCGGCTGTGGGGGCGTTCCTTTGCCGAGCGATTTGTCAGTAAAAAGGTGTCGGAGCGGTATCTGGACGTCATCCGCACCAAGCAGAAGTCCTTTTTGGTGCTGGCCTTCCTGTTCCCGTTCTTCCCGGATGATATTATCTGCATTGTGGCAGGACTGACGGACATCCCCGTGTCTCACTTTATCCTCATTGCCCTGTTTACCCGTCCGTGGGGTCTGCTGTTTGCCAGTGCGCTGGGCGGTGCGGCCCTGAATGTGCCCCTGTGGGCCATGGTGCTCATGGGCCTTGCGGGCTTTGTCTTGTTTGTTCTGGGTATGAAGTACGGCGACCGGGTGGAGCGCTGGCTCACCGAAAAAATAGCCAAATAAGGCTTCGGCCGGAGCGTTTTGCTCCGGCCGAAATTTTTTTAAACTTTTTTTCAAAAACCTCTTTACAAAGTGTTTGGGGTATGGTATTATCTATTTGCAAACAAGAATTGTTATTGTTAAGAAAGGAGGATCTTATGGAGAAGACCACCAGATTCAGCAAAAAGCGTCAAGCCATTCTGATGGCCCTCCAGAACACCTGTGAACATCCCACAGCGGAGATGCTTTACCAGCAGCTCAAGCCGGAGCACCCGGATCTGAGCCTTGGCACGGTATACCGCAACCTGACACTCTTTCGTGATCAGGGGCTTGTTCGGGGCGTGGGTGTGGTGGACGGACACGAGCGGTTCGACGCCAACACCGCCGATCATCCTCACTTTGTTTGCAAACGCTGCCACGCCGTCATCGACATCCCGGCCATTGCGGACGGGGGAGAGGTGGAACGGGCGGTGAGCGCTGCCTACGGCTTTGCCGCCGACAGCCATGACCTGACGGTCTACGGCACCTGCGGCAAGTGTACCGTAAGCGACTGCCGGGTGTAAGCCCAAACCAATTCAGGAAATGAAACATTATTAAAAATTCAGGAGGAAATGAAAATGAAGAAGTACGTTTGTTCTGTCTGCGGTTATGTCCATGAGGGCGACAGCGCCCCTGAGAAGTGCCCCGTTTGCGGTGTCCCTGCCAGCAAGTTCAATGAGCAGTCCGGCGAGATGAAGCTGGCCGCCGAGCATGAGTACGGCATCTACGGCAAGACCGTGGCCAACAACCCCGACATCAGCGCCGAGGATAAGCAGTATATTCTCGAGCAGCTCAAGGCCAACTTTACCGGTGAGTGCTCCGAGGTCGGTATGTATCTGTGCATGGCCCGCATCGCCCACCGTGAGGGCTATCCCGAGATCGGCCTGTACTGGGAGAAGGCTGCCTACGAAGAGGCTGAGCACGCTGCCAAGTTTGCCGAGCTGCTGGGTGAGGAGCTGGAGCCCAACATGAAGGCCTCCACCAAGGCCAATTTGGCCTGGCGTGTGGACTGCGAGTTCGGCGCCACTCAGGGCAAGACCGATCTGGCCATCTGCGCCAAGAAGAACGGTCTGGACGCCATCCACGACACCGTCCATGAGATGGCCCGTGACGAGGCTCGTCACGGCAAGGCTCTGCAGGGTCTGCTGGAGCGCTACTTCAAGTAAGCAATACAGAAAACAGGTGGGGCATTGCCTCACCTGTTTTTTCATATCATAGTCTTATCAGTAAAGGAGGAACGACCATGAATAAACGAAACAAAGTGCAAGTGATTGTGGCGGCATTGGCTGTCGTTGCGCTGACCGGCTGCGCCGCGGTCCGGCCCGTTGAGTCTCAAAAGCTGCCCGATGCAGACCAGTCGCCTCATCAGCAGCCGCCCGCCGTCAGTCAAAGTGCCCCCCAAACCCCGCCTGCCGCCAGTCAGCCTGCACCCCAGATCCCATCTGCCCCTCAGACTCCGTCTGTACCGGAGGCTCCGGCCTCTCAGGGTCAGCCGGCGGAAAAGCGGCTTACCCCCGAACAGGCCAAGGTCATTGCGCTGAGCCATGCGGGCTTTACAGCCGATCAGGTGACGGGGCTGCGAGCGGAGTTTGATGTGGATGACGGCGTTGCCCACTATGATGTGGAGTTCCGTCAGGATCGGTGGGAATACGAGTATGAGATCCACAGCCAGAACGGCGGTATTTTGTCCTTTGAAAAGGATGACTGAACCGGTCGGAGTGAGGAACAGGGGCTTCTCCGCAGGAAAGATGCGGGCCTGTGAGGAGAACAATAGTAAATTACTATAGTAATCATTACAGGTTGAAAAACGCAAACAATTGCTCTATAATGGCCGACAGTTAGCATAAATTGCTATACCTTATTTCGAGGAGGATACACAAATGAAAGGTTTTGGCGCAATCAGCCCCAACAATGTGGGCTGGATGGAGAAGGACCGCCCCGTATGCGGCCCCATGGATGCCATCATCCGTCCGCTGGCTGTGGCACCCTGCACCAGTGACACCCACGCAAGCCACGGCGGCTCCGGCCCGCTGGATCACGTGATCCTGGGCCATGAGGCGGTTGGCGAGGTCGTGGAGGTCGGCGCTCTGGTAAAGAAGTTTAAGCCGGGCGACGTGGTGGTGGTGCCCTGCTGCACCCCCAACTGGACGGAGAAGGCCATGCAGCAGCGTGGGGCAAACAACGCCCACGACGAGGGCCTGATGAAGAGCTTTAAGCTGCTGGGCGCATGGGACGGCGTTTTTGCCGAGTTCTTCAAGATCAATCAGGCGGATGCAAACCTGGTGCTCAAGCCCGAAAACGTGTCCATTGAGGCGGCCCTGATGACCGTGGATATGATGTCCACCGGTTTTTACGGCGTGGAGATGGCCGACGTGCAGTTTGGCGAGACCGTGGTGGTGTTCGGCATTGGCCCTGTGGGTCTGATGTCCGTGGCCGGTACGGCCCTGAGAGGCGCCGGACGTATTTTCGCCACCGGCTCCCGTCCCAACTGTGTGGAGCTGGCCAGAGAATACGGCGCCACCGACATCATCAACTACAAAAACGGCGATGTGGTTGAGCAGATCCTGACCCTGAACGGCGGTCAGGTGGACCGTGTGATCATTGCCGGCGGTGACTGTTCCACCATGAATCAGGCTCTGGCTCTGGTCAAGCCCAACGGCACCATTGCCAGCATCAACTTCTATGACGCCACCGACTCCTTTGCCATCCCGGCCTATATGTGGGGGCTGGGCATGAGCGACGTTACCATCAAGGGCGGCTTCTGCCCCGGCGGCGCTTACCGGATCGAGAAGCTGCTGAACCTGATCGCCAACAAGCGTGTGGATCCCTCCAAGCTGCTCAACTACAAGTTTGAGGGCTTTGAGAAGATCGAGGACGCCTTTAAGGTCATGGACGAGAAGCCCAGAGACCTGATCAAGCCCATTGTGTACATCAATTGGGACTGATCCTCTGCCAAACAGACCAACGGGGATGCCCTCAGGGCATCCCCGTTTGCTTTGTCCGGGGGTGGCATCAACCACCGTGTGGTTGAAAAATGCGTTCGGGCATGGTAAGCTGTGAAAAACAGAAGGTCAGACACGACCTGCCGAACAATGAGGTGTTGACTATGGATTTTTGCCCCAGTCCTGCCTATGATGGGCATGTATATTCCGACGTACAGATCAACGGGGGCTCCCGTGTGATCATCGTAAACGGGATGACCCGGGTGCAGGCTCAGGACTACCTTGACCTGCTGGAGGGGGAGGGCTTTGCCCCAAAGGAGCAGTTTGAGGCGGAGCATCGCAGCTTTGCCGTCTATGAAAAGGACGGCTGGGGCGTGTTTGTCAACTTCTTTGCCAACACCGGCGAGCTGCAGGTGGTGCAGGAGGAGAACAGCCCCTACTTTGCTTATACCGACACCTGCGGCCCGGTGTGCACCACCCCCCGGCTGACTCAGGTGAAGATGGTGGACTATGGCCTGTCCGATGTCATCCGCCTGTCCGACGGGCGTCTGATCATTATTGACGGCGGCAACACCTACGAGCAGGAGGCAGAGGCCCTCTACGCCCGGCTAAAGGCGGACTCCCCCCACGAAAAGCCGGTGATCGCCGCATGGATCATAACCCATCCCCATTCCGACCACTTTAACTGCTTTTTCCTGTTTATGGAGCGCTTTGCCCGGCAGGTGGAGGTCCAGCGGTTTTTCTTTAGCTTCTCCCGGCCGGATGATCTGGAGCACTACCCCAAGCTGGCCGGGCTCAACAGCGGCATTGGTCGCTGGTCGGGTCGGGATATGACCAATACGGAGGTCATGGAGCTGTTTGTGGCCAAGGCAGCACAGCTCAACGTGCCCGTCTATACCCCACACACCGGCCAGTGCTACAGCATCGGGGATGCCGAGGTGCACTTTATGGGCACGCTGGATGACACCATCCATGTATCCAATAACATCAATGCCATGTCCCTGATGTTTGTCATGGAGCTGGGGGGACAGCGGATCTTTTTCGGTGCGGACGGCTCCTTCAGCGATGCACGGCTGGCCCAACGCTACGGCGGGGAGCTGAAGGTGGACATCCTGCAGATCCCTCACCACGGCTTTGGCTGCGGTACGGCAGAAGGGCAGATCGAGGGCTATACGCTCATGGCCCCCCGGGTGTGCCTGCTGCCCGTCAGTCTGAAAAACGCCTACACCGACTTTACCACCTACCGGGAGGGCACCAACTACGCCATGACCCGGCTGGGTGTGGACGAGATGCTTACCGGCGAGACGGAGCAGGTACTGGATCTGCCCTATACCCCAAAACCGGGCGGGGACATTTTGCTGGCCCAGCGCTACCGTCAGGGCCGGGACAATGCCGGTGCCCGCACCTGGGTGTTCACCGACCTGAACACCGGTCGCCGGGAGGACTTTTTCTTCTCGGTGCTCAATACCACTTTTATTGATGCACAGCTGGATGTGGATCTGTTTTTTGAGGACATGCAGAAGAAAATCGTGCACATCGAAAACCGGGGGCTGCGCCGGGGCGTGTTCCGCCTGAACTGCCTGCTGGCCCCGGATGCCGACCAGACCGAATTTGATCAGCCGGACTTTCTGGAGCGGATGGGCGTGCCGGAGAATACATACTTTGCCGTGCGCTTTGTCAGCGATAAGCCGGTGGTCATCTCCCACCGGGACCACGCACCGGCCTATCACTCCAACGAGGTTTGAGGCTATAGGGCGAGGGATATAGTCAAAATAAAAAAATAATCTGTGCGTAGTTCTTGCACAGAGCGGTTGAAATGAATATAATAGAAGCAGAAATTTCTGGAGGGATCTACTATGGGATATTTTACTGGTAAAACCGTACTCATCACCGGCGGCGGCCGTGCCGTGCTGTCCAGCGGAAAGGCCGGCTCCATCGGCTATGGCATCGCCACCGCTTACGCCAAGGAGGGCGCCAACATCGTCATCACCGGCCGCAACGTGCAGAAGCTCAACGACGCCAAGGAGGAGCTGGAGCGTCTTTACGGCGTGAAGGTGCTTCCTGTCGCTGCGGATATTTCTGCCGGCGCGGACAACGCCGCCATCGCCCAGATGGTCGTGGACAAGGCGGTTGCCGAAGTCGGAGGCCAAGCGGT
>JAZOBP010000085.1:0-4040 GCA_045596065.1 Lawsonibacter sp.
ACCCATCTGGGCGGCCGCACCATTGTAGGCGAGGTGGTGCGGGACTCCGGCCCCGACGGTCTTGCCGCTGCGCTGCCTCTGACCGACTGTCTGAAAAAGCTCGGCCTGTCCATCCGCCGCTTTAAGACGGGCACACCCCCACGGGTCAACGCCCGGAGCGTGGACTTTTCCAAAATGGAACTGCAGGAGGGGGACGCAGACGCTTTGCCCTTCTCCTTTTCCACCCTCACGCCCCCGGAAAACCGGGCGGTCTGCTGGCTCACCGCCACCACGGCCCAGACCCACGCCGTCATCCGGGCCAATCTGGACCGCTCCCCCCTGTTCTCCGGCGTTATTGAGGGCGTCGGCCCCCGGTACTGCCCCTCTATTGAGGATAAAGTGGTGCGCTTTGCCGACAAGGAGCGGCATCTGCTCTTTGTGGAGCCCATGGGTCTGGACACGGAAGAGCTCTATATTCAGGGCTTTTCCTCCTCTCTGCCCGAGGAAGTGCAGGTGCAGATGCTCCACACCATACCCGGTCTGGAGCAGGCAGAGATGACCCGCTGCGCCTATGCCATCGAATACGACTGCGTGGACCCCACCCAGCTGCATCCCACGCTGGAGTGCAAAACCGTGCCCGGTCTCTACGGAGCCGGTCAGTTCAACGGCTCCTCCGGCTACGAGGAGGCGGCGGGACAGGGCTTTGCGGCCGGTGTCAACGCCGCTCTGAAACTGTTGGGCCGCAAGCCCTTTGTCCTCAGCCGCGATCAGGGCTATATCGGCGTGCTCATCGACGATCTGGTGACCAAAGGCACCAACGAGCCCTACCGCATGATGACCTCCCGTACCGAGTACCGCCTGCTCCACCGGCAGGACAACGCCGACCGCCGCCTGTCCGCTCTGGGCCATGAGCTGGGTCTGGTCAGCGACGAGACCTATGCCGCCGTGGTGGCCAAATACGAGGCCGTCAGCCGGGAGCAAAAGCGGCTGGAGCACACGGGCGTGGCCCCCTCCCAGGCGCTTGCTGACTTTTTGCAGTCCCATGGCGAGCCTGCCGCCGCCAGCGGCGCGCGGCTGGCCGACCTGCTGCGCCGACCCTCCATCACCTATGACGAGCTTGCCCCCTTCGACCCCGACCGGCCCGACCTGCCTGCCGCCGTCACGCAGGCGGTGGAGATCGACACCAAGTATCAGGGCTACATCGATCGGCAGCTGCGTCAGGTGGCAGAGATGAGAAAGCTGGAGGAACGTGCTCTGCCCACCGATCTGGACTACCTGTCCATCGGCGGTCTGCGTCTGGAGGCACGGCAGAAGCTGGACCGGATCCGCCCCCTCAATCTGGGGCAGGCCAGCCGTATCTCCGGCGTATCCCCCTCCGATATTACGGTGCTCATGGTCTACCTGAGCCAGCAAAAATGAGGTCTTACTATGAAACTGACCCAAGTCAAGGGCCGCACATGGGTGGCCGAGGGTTTGGAGCTCATCCCCTTTTACCGTCTGGACGACGGGCGGTGCATCCTGCTGGATACAGGCTTTTATGTCGAGGGGGAGGAACTGGAGCAGTCCCTGCTGGACGCCGGGCTCACCCCTGCCGCCATTCTGGGCAGCCACGCCCATCCGGATCACGCCGGCAATCACGCCCGTTTTCAGAAAACCTACCGCCTGCCTGTGGCGCTCACCGCCGCCGAGGCCGGCCTGTGCAGCCACATCCTCAACCTCAAGTGCTACACCTCGGTAGGTACACCGGCCGGCGTCCGGCGTGAGATGGGCCCCATACCCATGGACAGCGACATCGTCCTGCCCAACGCCGACTGCACCGCCACCCTGCTCGGGGTGGACTTCCGGTGCGTCTATACCCCCGGCCACTCTCCGGGTCACATCTGCATCATCACCCCGGACAACGTGTGCTATACGGGCGACACCCTGCTCAGCGGCCAGCTGCTCCACGCCAAGCTGCCCTACTGTCTGGATCTGGCCACCGACCTTGCCAGCAAGGAACGTCTGCGGACGCTGACCTGTGACGCCTACATCGCTGCCCACCGGGGCATCTTTACGGACATCAACCGGGTGGTGGAGCAAAACCGGGCGCTCATGCTCCAGCGGGCCAACCAGATCCGCTCGGTGGTGACCGGACCCATGACCTTTAGCCAGATCCACACCGCCGCCTGCAAGGTGCTGGACGTCCACCCCAAGACCCCTCGCCGGGCCATGGGTCTGGAGACCAGTATGCGGTTTTTTGTGGATTATCTGGTGGATCGGGGCGATCTTGAGCCCTGTGTGATAGACCAAACGCTTTACTACGCACCTACCAAAGCATAAAAAAACGACCTGTTCCTACGAACAGGTCGTTTTTGTCTGTATCAGCCCTTTTTCTTGCATGCCTCACGCATACGTGCGGAGTGGTCCAGCAGACGCTTGCGCAGACGCAGGTTTTCGGGAGTACACTCCAGCAGCTCATCGTCAGCCAGGAGCTCCAGACACTGCTCCAGACTCATCTGACGGGGGGTGACCAGACGCAGAGCCTCGTCAGAGCCGGAGGCACGCATATTGGTCAGCTGCTTTTTCTTGCAGACGTTGACGGAGATGTCCTCCTGCTTGGGGGACACGCCCACGATCATACCGGCGTACACGGGGGTGCCGGCGCCGATGAACAGAGCACCGCGCTCCTGGGCGTTAAACAGGCCGTAGGTCACGGCCTCGCCGGTCTCAAAGGCCACCAGAGATCCGGTGCCGCGGCGTTGGATCTCACCCTTGACGGGGGCATATTCCTCAAAGACGCTGGCCATGATGCCCTCGCCCTTGGTGTCGGTCATAAACTCGTTGCGGTAGCCAAACAGACCACGGGAGGGCACAAGGAACTGGGCCTTCATGCGCTCACCCACGGGGGTCATGTCCAGCAGGTCACCCTTGCGGGCACCGATCTTTTCAATGACGGCGCCGATGCAGTCGGCAGGCACGTCCACCACCAGACGCTCGATGGGCTCGCACTTGACCCCGTCGATCTCCCGATAGAGCACACGGGGAGGAGACACCTGCAGCTCGTAGCCCTCACGGCGCATGGTCTCGATGAGGATGGACAGGGACATCTCGCCCCGGCCGGCTACGTTAAAGGCCTCGGTGTTGTCCGTGTCGGACACACGCAGAGACACGTCCTTCATGGTCTCACGGTACAGGCGCTCCCGCAGCTGGCGGCTGGTGACAAACTTGCCCTCCCGGCCGGCAAAGGGGGAGTCGTTGACGGAGAAGGTCATCTCGATGGTGGGGGCGGAGATCTGGACAAACTCCATGGGCTCCACGGCATCGGGGGCACAGATGGTGTCGCCGATGGTGATCTCGCCGATGCCGGACATGGCGATGATGTTGCCGGCGGTGGCCTCGGTCACGGGCACCTTGGCAAGGCCGTCGTACTGGTACAGGGCGGTGGCCTTGGCCTTCTTGGGTGTCTCGTCGGGCTGGTGGTAGTTGCACACGGCGATCTCCTGATTCTGCTTCACCGTACCACGCTCAATGCGGCCGATGGCAATACGGCCCACAAACTCGTTGTAGTCGATGGCGGAGACCAGCATCTGGAAGGGGGCGTCCACCTCGGCCTCGGGAGCCGGGATGTAGTCCACAATGGTATCAAACAGAGGCTTGAGATCCTCACCGGCCACGTCGGGAGAATAGGAGGCCGTACCCTGACGGCCGGAGCAGAACAGGGTGGGGGACTCAAACTGCTCGTCGGTGGCGTTCAGGTCCAGCAGCAGCTCCAGCACCTCGTCCATGACCTCATGGATGCGCTGGTCGGGGCGGTCGATCTTGTTGACCACCACGATGACCTTGTGGCCCAGCTCCAGAGCCTTGGACAGCACAAAGCGGGTCTGGGGCATAGGGCCCTCGGCGGCATCCACCAGCAGGATGACGCCGTTGACCATCTTAAGGATACGCTCCACCTCGCCGCCGAAGTCGGCGTGGCCCGGAGTGTTCACGATGTTGATTTTGGTGTCCTTGTAGTGGACGGCGGTATTCTTGGCCAGAATGGTAATGCCGCGCTCACGCTCCAGATCGTTGGAGTCCATGAC